>JBIJCY010000055.1:0-13010 GCA_044344385.1 Rhodocyclaceae bacterium
GCTGGCTGTCGCATGTGGCCAGCCTGAAGGCGGCGCATCCGCTGCGCATGCCGGGAATCGAGGATCCGCGCACGCATTATGGCCTGATCCGCGCCGTCGCCGATTGTCTTGACGATGAAGCGACGATCACTACCGACGTTGGCCAGCATCAGATGTGGGTGGCGCAGGCTTATCCATTGCGCCGGCCGCGCCAGTGGCTGACCTCGGGGGGGCTGGGGACGATGGGTTTTGGTCTGCCGGCCGCCATCGGCGCGGCGCTGGCTGAGCCCGAACGCACCGTGGTCTGCTTCACCGGCGACGGCAGCATCCTGATGAATGTGCAGGAGTTCGTCACGGCGGCGGAAGAGGGCGTTAATGTAAAGATTGTGCTGATGAACAATTCGTCGCTTGGCCTCGTTTTCCAGCAGCAGACGATGTTCTACGGCGAGCGTATCTTCGCCTCGAAATTCAAGGGGCAGCCCGATTTCATCAAGGTTGCCGATGCCTTCGGCTTTGCCACCGTTGATCTCGATAAGGAAAGCGATCCGTGCGCCGCACTCGCCGCAGCGCTCTCATCGCGCGGCCCGACGCTGATCCACGCCAGCATCGATATGCGCGAGCAGGTTCTACCCATGGTTGCGCCCGGCGCCGCCAACAAAGACATGATCGGAGGCTGAAAATGAATGCAATTTCACAGGCAGAAAACAAGGCGCTCACTCGCGCCGTTCTTGAGCTTGATGTGAACAACCACGCCGGCGTCATGTCGCACGTAGTGAGCATGTTCTCGCGCCGCGCCTATAACGTCGAGGGCATCCTCTGCATGCCGGTCGGCAACGGCTCGACCAGCCGGATCTGGCTGATGGTCAATGAAGACGGGCGTCTTGAGCAGATGGTTAAGCAATTGGAGAAGCTGGAAGACGTTCTGGCCGTGCGCCGGCATGGCGCTGAACATGAAGTGTTCGAGCGGCTGGAGGATTTTTTCCGCTAAACCTTCAGCGGCCTCCCCTGCTGCCGCCTTTGTCCCATCCGTAACGCACAGTCCGCTGCCAGCGCGCGTCGGCCTGGCGGAGCGGGTTGGCTGGCGTGAGTTTGCCGTACTGCGCGGCTGTCTTTGGCGCCGGGCGGGCAGGGGGCTTGGGCTTGTTGGTCATGTCTGGCCAGAGGGGCGTTGTGCGCTGCTATGGTAAACTTCCAGCTTATTCCAACGCCCCCGAGAAATCCATGTCCGGTAATACGATTGGCACCTTGTTCACCGTTACCTCGTTCGGCGAATCACACGGCCCTGCTATCGGCTGCGTAGTCGACGGTTGTCCGCCGGGGCTGGAAATCTGCGCCGCCGACATCCAGGCCGAACTGGATCGCCGCAAGCCGGGGACGTCGCGCCATGTAACGCAGCGCCGCGAATCGGATACCGTTGAAATCCTTTCCGGCGTCTTTGAAGGCAAGACCACCGGTACGCCGATTGGTCTGCTGATCCGCAATGAGGACCAGCGCAGCAAGGATTACGGAAATATTGCCGAAACTTTCCGGCCGGGGCACGCCGACTACGCCTATACGCAGAAATATGGTTTTCGCGATTATCGCGGCGGCGGGCGTTCGTCGGCGCGCGAAACAGCCGTGCGTGTGGCGGCTGGCGCGATTGCCCGAAAATGGCTGAAAGAGCGCTATGGCGTGACGATTCAGGGCTGGATGAGTCAGCTCGGGCCGATTGAAATTCCGTTCATTGATGCGGCGCAGATTGCCGAAAACCCATTTTTCGCACCGAACGCGGCGATCGTCCCGCAGCTTGAGTCCTACATGGACGAGTTGCGCAAATCCGGTGATTCAGTCGGCGCGCAGATCAGCGTTGCGGCGGCTGGCGTTCCGCCCGGCTGGGGCGAGCCGGTATATGACCGTCTCGATGCCGATCTGGCCTACGCGATGATGGGTATCAACGCGGTGAAAGGCGTTGAGGTCGGCGCCGGTTTTGCCAGTATTGCGCAGAAGGGCAGCGAGCACGGCGACGAGATGACGCCGCAGGGTTTTTTGAGCAATAACGCCGGCGGCGTGCTCGGTGGTATTTCGACCGGGCAGGATATCGTGGTAAGGATGGCGATCAAGCCGACCTCAAGTATTCGCTTGCCGCGTCGTACGGTCAATCTGGCCGGTGAGCCGGCGGTGGTCGAGACGCATGGTCGGCATGATCCGTGTGTCGGCATTCGTGCCACACCGATTGCCGAAGCTATGCTGGCACTGGTGCTGATCGACCATGCGCTACGCCACCGTGCGCAGTGCTGCGATGTCGTGTGCACGACGCCGAAAATTCCGGGAAGCGTATAATTTGAACTGACCGCTGGCGTGGTCAGCGGGTTTTTTAGGGAATCATCATATGCAAACATCCATGCTTTCGCACGACCTGCACAAGGAATTTCCGGATCTGTCGGAGAAGATCCATGTTCTGAAAACCGGTAATCATCATTTCGCCCGTCTCTTTGAACAGCACGGCACGCTGGACATCCAGATTGTCAAAGCCGAAGAAGGCATTGCGCCGATGGACGATCTGGCGCTTGAGATGCTGAAGAAAGAGCGTCTGAAGCTCAAGGACGATCTGTATCAGATGCTCAAGGCCAATTAATCCGCGCCTGACGCTGATTGCATCACGACGCATCCGGTAAAATTACCGGATGCAGTCACTCCCTTACTGGCGCCTCTCCGGCTACTACTTCTTTTACTTCGCCTTCATCGGCGCCTTCTCGCCGTATTTCGGGCTCTATCTTCAGTCACTGTCGTTTTCGGCGTGGGACATCGGCCTGTTGATGTCGCAGATGCAGTTGATGCGCCTGTTCGGACCGTATCTGTGGGGCGCACTCGCCGATCGTCTGGCGCGTCGCGTGCCGATCATCTGCCTGGCCGCGTTGATCAGCCTGATCGGTTTTTCGTCGTTTTTTTTCGTTCGTAGTTTTGAAGCTTTTCTGGTCGCCATGGCCTTGCTGGCTTTTTTCTGGAGCGCAGCCTTGCCGCTTGCTGAGACGGTGACTTTCGATCATCTGCGCGCAGAGCCGGCGCGCTACAGCCGCATCCGGTTATGGGGATCGGTCGGTTTTGTCGTTGCGGTGATGGGTACCGGGGCTTTGCTTGATCATTTGTCGTTACCCGCATTGCTTTGGGTGATCGTCGGCACGCTGCTTGGTATTTTGCTCTTCGCGCTTGTCGTTCCTGAGGCGCCGATTCACGCGCATGTTGCCGGGCATTTGCCGGTACGCGAAATTGTTTGTCAGTCGCGTGTCAGGGCGCTGTTTGCGTCGTGTTTCGCGATGTCGGCGGCACATGGCGCGCTGTATATTTTTTATTCGATCTATCTCGCCGATCATGGCTACAGCAAGTCGCTGGTCGGCGGTCTGTGGTCGCTTGGCGTGTTGGCGGAGATTGGCGTCTTTCTTTACATGCCGCGCCTGATGCGCCGGTTTGGTCTGCGCAGCATCCTGTTGGCTAGTTTTGCGGCGGCTGTGCTGCGTTTCCTGATGATTGCCTGGGGTGTCGAGTCGTTGGCCGTGATTGTCATTGCGCAGCTATTGCATGGCCTGACTTTTGGCGCTTATCACGCAGCGTCGATTACGGCGGTCAATTGCTGGTTTCCGGGGCGCAGTCAGGCGCGCGGACAGGCCTTGTATTCGAGTCTGTCATTTGGTGCCGGCGGCTTGCTCGGTGGCTTGATTAGCGGCTGGATGTGGGACGAACTTGGTGCGCCGCTGACCTTCACCCTGAGCGCTGTTTTTGCACTGTTCGGATTGATCCTGGTCGTACTCTGGGTGCGCGAAGGAAACGTGACAAACGCGTGACCAATGTCAGCGACCAGCGGAACTCGCGCGTTATAGATCGGTCTTCCACCTTATGAGCCAAATCATGAAACGACAAATTTCCCGCTGCTGGGCTGCGCTTGCAGTGGCGATAGTGTTCATTGCCGGGTGTTCTACGGTGCATACCACTTCAGGTGGCGCGGTGGGGGTTGATCGCCAGCAGACGATGCTGGTTTCGGCGGCCGAGGTGAATCACTCGGCTGATACGGCGTATCACGAGACCCTGCGTGCCGCCCAGTCGAAAAACCGCTTGAACCGTGATGCAGGCGAACTGGAGCGGGTGCGAGCCGTTGCCGGACGCCTGATCCCGGCGACCGCCGCTTTTCGAAAAGATGCGCTCGGCTGGCGCTGGGAAGTGAATGTGCTGAGCTCAAAGGAGCTTAATGCCTGGTGCATGCCAGGTGGGAAAATCGCTGTCTACACCGGACTGATCGAGCAACTGCAGGTAACCGATGATGAATTGGCCGCTGTGATGGGACATGAAATTGCCCATGCACTGCGCGAACACGGGCGCGAGAAAGCCGGGCAGTCTGCCGGGCTGGGTGCGGCGGCAGCAATTGGCGGCGCGTTGCTGGGTGCGTATTACGGGGTTGATCCGAGCATCGGGCAAACCGTTCTCGGCACGGCGGGTGATCTGGCTTTCATGCGCCCCAACTCGCGCGGCATGGAGCAGGAGGCGGACCGTATCGGTGTTGAACTGGCCGCACGTGCCGGCTACGATCCGCACGCAGCAATCACGCTGTGGCAGAAGATGGGGCGTGTCTCGGGTGGTCAGCCGCCGCAGTGGATGTCCACGCACCCGTCGCATGCGTCGCGGATTGCCGATTTGCGCGTTTACGCGGATCGTGTACAGCCTCTTTATCTGGCCGCGCGCAAGCACGATTAGTTGGCGACAGATTCGGCGCTCAATCCACGGCTGACAGTGGCGCCGGCCCTGTGACATAATTCGACGTTCCAGTGGCCGCTGGCGGCCTGAGCTTGCCGGGCATTTTGCCGATATTCGAAAATTCTTTAAGACGGGAGCTTTTATGAAGACACTGAGTACACTTATTCTGATTGTTCTGGCCATTTCTTCGGCTGCCTGTAATACGGTTCAGGGCATGGGGAAAGACATTGAAAAAGGTGGGCAGGCGATTGAAAAGGCTGCCAAGTAGTAGGCAAATTCATTCGTATTGACGACCTATTCACGGCCGTTCAATTGAGCGGCCGTGAATAGGTCGGTACGAAGGCATGAGTGACGCAGTTCTCTCGGCGCTGTAAATCGGATTTTTGGATAGAGGTGGGATGATGAAAAAGGTTGGACTGGTTGGCTGGCGCGGTATGGTGGGTTCGGTCCTCATGCAGCGCATGGTGGAAGAGCGTGATTTCGATCATATCGAGCCGGTGTATTTTTCGACCTCGGCGGTTGGCGGCAAGGCACCGACACTCGGCGGCAAGGAGGGTGGCAATCTGCAGGATGCCATGTCGATCGAGGCCTTGCGTCAGTGTGACATCGTCATTACCTGTCAGGGCGGCGATTACACCAAGGAAGTATTTCCCAAGCTGCGTGCCGCCGGCTGGAACGGTCACTGGATCGATGCTGCCTCGGCGTTGCGTATGGAAAAGGACGCCGTGATCATTCTCGATCCGGTTAACCTCAATGTGATCAAGGATGCGCTGGGCGCGGGTGGCAAGAACTGGATTGGCGGCAACTGCACCGTTTCCCTGATGCTGATGGGGCTTGGCGGCTTGTTCCAGAACGACCTGATCGAGTGGGTCAGCGCCATGACCTATCAGGCGGCTTCCGGTGCGGGTGCGCAGAATATGCGCGAACTGCTGTCGCAGATGGGTACGTTGCATGATGCCGTCAAGGCAGAACTGGCCGATCCGGCTTCGGCAATTCTCGATATTGATCGCAAGATTGCCGAGACAATGCGTGCGCCGAGCTTCCCGACCAAGAACTTCCGCAACACGGCGCTGGCCGGCAGTCTGATCCCGTGGATCGACGTTCCGGTTGAGGGTGGTCAATCGAAGGAAGAATGGAAGGGCGGTGCCGAGTGCAACAAAATTCTCGGCCGTCCCGCTTTTCGTTCCCCCGGCAGTATCCCGATTGATGGTCTGTGCGTGCGCATCGGCGCCATGCGCTGCCATTCGCAGGGCTTGACCATCAAGCTAAAGAAAGATGTTCCGCTTGATGAGGTGACCGACATCATCGCTCGGGCTAACTCGTGGGTGAAGGTGGTTCCGAACGAGCGTGAGATCAGTGAGCGTGAGCTGACGCCGGCAGCGGTTACCGGGACACTGACCGTGCCGGTGGGTCGTTTGCACAAGTTGGCGATGGGGCCAGAGTACCTTGGCGCCTTTACGGTGGGCGATCAGTTGTTGTGGGGCGCAGCCGAGCCGTTGCGGCGCATGCTGCGGATTCTGCTCGACAACTGAGTAAATCAAGGGAAAGCCGGGGAAATTCACCACGCTCCGGCCGATTCCGCTACATCACAAGCAAGTTTAGCTTGCATCGCTAACTTCATGATGTTATTTTGATAATTCCGATTTCGACGCTCAAGGTGGCGGCGTGGCCAAAAAAACATATCAAACACTGAAAAATCTCAGACTGCGTACCTCCGTTTGGGCGGTCGCATCGTGTCTTGCACTCTCGGGTTTGCCTCTGGCTGCCCAAGCGGCCGGACTCGGCAAAGTTACCGTATTTTCGGCACTCGGCCAGCCTTTACGGGCCGAGGTTGAACTTTCGGCGACGCGCGAGGAACTCTCTGGAATGCGAGCGCAACTCGCGTCTCCGGATGCGTTCAAGCAAGCCGGGCTGGATTACGCGGCGACGCTGACCGGGATCAAGTTTGTAATCGACCGGCGAGCCAATGGCCAGTCATTCATAAGGCTGAGCTCAGACAGGCCGATCAATGATCCGTTTGTCGACATGTTGCTTGAGCTGAACTGGCCGGCAGGCCGTCTGGTTCGTGAGTACACATTCCTGCTTGATCCGCCTGAAGTCGCTGCCAAAGCTGCGGCAGTTGTTGCACCGCCTGTAGCGAAACCGGCACCAGCAGCAAAGCCGGTTGCAGAGATGCCCCGCGCAGCGGCGCCTGAAGAGAAATTGCTCGCCAAGCCGGAAGCGGCAAAGCCACGTGTTCAGGAGCCAGCCAAGCCGCCGGCTGATGGCGCTGATACTCGGGAAGTAAAGCGCGGGGATTCGCTGAGCAAGATTGCCGGCGCAGTCAAACCGGAAGGTGTGTCTCTTGATCAGATGCTGGTTGGCCTGTTCCGTGCCAATCAGGAAGCATTTGATGGCGGCAACATGAACCGCCTGAAGGCCGGCAAGATTCTTTCCGTGCCTGACAAGGCTGCGATTGAAGGCGTTTCTGAAGGCGAGGCGAAAAAAGTTGTTATTGCCCAAGCGTCTGACTGGAACGCTTACCGTCGTAAACTCGCTGGTATCGCTGCTCAGGCGCCGGTCAAGGACGACGCCGGCAAGCAGCAAGCCGCAGGAAAAATTACCGCCAAGGTTGAAGACAAAGCCACGCCTGTTGCTGAGCCAAAAGATCAGGTCAAGGTTTCCCGCTCTGAAATGGCTGGGGCGAAATCCGGCGCCGCGGCCAAGCGCACTGAAGAAGATTTGATCGCCAAAGAAAAGGCGCTGAAAGAGGCCAATGATCGCTTGGCGTCTCTCGAAAAAAATGTCTCAGAGTTGCAGAAACTGGTTGAGCTGAAGAACAAGAATCTTGCTGAATTGCAGAAGCAGGCGGCGGCCAAGGCCGTTCCGGCTGAAGTAAAAAAGCCGGTGGTCGAAGTCGCGCCACCAGCCGTTGCTCCGGCCCCCGCACCAGTGCCCGCGCCTGCGCCGGTTGTTGTCGCACCGGTCAAACCGGAGCCGGTTCCGCCTGCCGCACCCGTGGTTGCCGAAAAGCCTGTAGAAAAAACTGTCGAGAAGCCGGTTGAGGTCAAGCCGGCTGAGCCTGTCGCTGCCAAGACGGAAGATGTCAAACCGGTTGAGCCCGTCGCTGCCAAGCCGGTTGAGCCAGTGGCTGCCAAGTCGGAGCCAAAGCCGGATGAAATGCCGAAGCCTAAACCGAAGCCCGTGGCGCCTCCAACGGCTCCGGTCGAAGAGCCTGGTTTTGTTGATGAATTGCTCGACAATCCGGTGGCTCTGATTGGTGGCGGCGGTATTCTGGCGCTGCTTGCCGGATTCTTCGTGTACAAACGCCGCCGTCAGAACGATGGTGAAAAGCCCTTGGCGACGAACAGCATGCTGTCACAGCAGACAGGCGATCTGTCGGCCAATTCGGTTTTCCGCAGTACGGGTGGTCAGAGTGTCGATACCTCGCATACGCCGGCACAAACCGATTTCAGTCAGGCGGGTCCGGGCAGCATCGATACGGATGAAGTTGATCCTGTTGCTGAAGCGGACGTTTACATGGCCTACGGGCGTGATGCTCAGGCTGAGGAAATTCTGCTTGAAGCAAAACAGAAAGATCCCAAGCGTTACGCCATCCACGTGAAGCTGCTTGAAATCTATTCGAACCGCAAGAGCCTCAAACAGTTCGAGTCTTTGGCCACCGATCTGTACAGCGAGACCGGCGGCGTTGGCGTTGAATGGGAAAAAGCCGCTGCAATGGGCGCCAAGCTTGATCCGCAGAATCCACTCTTTGGTGGTGCCGCACAGGCTGCACCGCAATCCTTCGATGCGGATGCTACGGTAATTGTTTCGGCGCAGACGCTTAAAAACACCGTGACCTTGCCGGGTCAGTTGTCGCAACTTGCCGAAGCGGCCAGTGCAGCGCCTCCTCCTGAGCCTGCGCCCGTGGTTGCCGATTCGCCGGTCGAAGAAGCTGCTGCAGCACCTTCTGACCTGATGAGTCTTGATTTCGATCTCGGCATGGGTGATAGCCAGGCGCCATCACCCGCTGTCGAAGCGATGCCGGATATGGACAGCACTTTGACCCTGCCGGAACCCGTCGTCGAATCGGCTGCGCTTGACTTTGACATCGGTGGTGCTTCCGCCGGGAAGCAGGCCGAGTATCAGGGCGATGCCACTGTCGTAGGTCTTGATTTCAATTTGCCGGAAGCTGCAGCGGCGGAAACATCCGCGTCTGTGCCTCCTCAGCCGGAAGCTGCCCTTGGCGCCGATCTTGATTTTGATATCGGCTTCGATTCGACGCCCGCTCCGGCTGTTGTTGAACAGGCGCCGGTTGCAGAAGTTGCATCGGCCGATATGCTCGATGTCGGCTCGGTCAACGATCATGATCTTGAGTTTGATGTCAGTCTGACCGAATCGACTGTCCTTGGGCAGCCAATGCGTGATCCGTCATTCGATATGTCATCGATCAACCTCGATCTTGCTGAAGCGCCGGCACAGCCGGTCAGTGCGCCACCCGCGCCCGCGCTTGATGATGCGGGGTCAGCCGCATTTGAAGTGGCTCAGATGAGCACTGTGGTCAATTCGGATTTTTCAGAAGCTCAGTTAGAGACGATGGTGAATCCGCAGTTTGGCTCCGATATGGATCTCGCGCCGGAATTCGACATCAGCCCGAACGAGGAAGTGGCGACCAAGCTTGATCTTGCCAAAGCCTACGAAGAAATGGGTGATCTCGAAGGTGCGCGTGAACTTCTACAGGAAGTGCTGAAGGAAGGCGATGCCACACAACAGGAAAAAGCCCAGGCGATTCTGACCAAGATCGCTGTATAAAGCTGATCGCTAGTAAAATACAGGCCGCGACTCCGCAAGGGGTTGCGGCCTTTTTGTTTGTGGTGCATCGAATTCACTCAACTCAATTAACGCATTGGACGCACTTATGCAGCGATCTGTCGTGCATCCGACAACCCGCCTCGTTCTCTGGTTATTGCTGATGTTGGCCATCCAGTGGCTGGAGGGCAGGGTGCTGGCGGTGATGTTCTTGCCGCTGCTACTGCTCGGCCGTCCTGTTTTGCAGCGCGGTGGGCGGCTTGTTTGGCGCGCCCGCTGGCTGCTCGTTTCCTTGTTTGTGATATTCGCGTGGGGCGTTGCCGGTGAGCCGCTGTGGCAGGGTATCGCTGCGCCGACCCACGAAGGTTTGTTGGCGGCGCTTACCCAGCTTGGCCGCCTGCTGTTGATGCTGATGACTGTGGCGGCCTTTCTTGAGGCCATGCCCTTGCCCAGTCTGTTGATGGCCACGCGTCGAATGTTGCATCCGTTGCGACGCTTCGGGATCGATGCTGACCGTGGCGTGATTCGTTTGATGCTGGTGATGCGCTACGTCGAGACTTTGCCGCGCCCGCGCGACTGGCGGACCTTGCTTGAGGTGCCTGCGCTCAGTGTCAGCGAGGTTCTTGAACTCGATGAGTATCCGTTGCGCTGGCTGGACAGCCTTGTTCTGTTTTCAGTTGCTGCTGTGTTGATGGCTCTGGTTTTGCGATAGGGAGCAGGATGCGAATTGCCCTTGGTGTCGAATACGATGGAAGCGCTTTTCACGGCTGGCAAATTCAGCCGGGCGGCGGCACTGTGCAGGATGCGTTGCAAGCCGCGTTGCGCGAGATCGCCGGAGTATCGCTCAGTGTCGTGTGTGCCGGGCGCACGGACGCAGGAGTGCATGCCACCGGGCAGGTAGTGCATTTCGACACGGATATTGAGCGCCCCCTGAGCGCCTGGGTGCGCGGCGTCAATACGTTTCTGCCGCCGGCCGTGGCCGTGCGTTGGGCACAGCCGGTGAGCGAAGATTTTCATGCGCGTTTTTCGGCGCATGGGCGACGCTATCGCTATGTGCTGATCAACCGGCCGCAGCGCTCGGGGGTCTGGCACGGGCGCGCCGGCTGGTACCATCATCCACTCGACGTTGAAGTGATGCAGACGGCCGCCGCCATGTTGCTCGGCGAACATGATTTTTCGGCATTTCGGGCTGCCGCCTGTCAGGCCAGATCACCGGTTAAAACGCTTCGTCAGGCCGATGTGCGGCGTACGGGCGATTTTCTTGTCTTTGATTTTGAAGCCAGCGCTTTTTTGCATCACATGATCCGCAATCTGGTCGGTAGCCTGGTGTATGTCGGTCAGGGCAAGCATCCTGCGGGGTGGATTGAAGAGCTGCTCGCTGAAGCCGACCGCCGCCGGGCGGCACCGACTTTTTCCGCCGCGGGCCTTTATCTCGTTGGCGTCAAATATGAGCCGCATTGGGGTTTGCCGGCAGCAGATGAGCTATTCTTGCCGGGTCTGTCGGGTAATTGAAAACTGGAGCTTTGCAATGAAACCGCGCATCAAAATTTGTGGCCTGACCCGTATTGAGGATCTGCAAGCCGCTGTAAATGCGGGTGCCGATGCAATCGGCCTTGTTTTCTATCCACCGAGCCCGCGCCATGTCGATCTGCAGACCGCGGCCATGCTGGCACGCGCCGTTCCACCGTTCGTCACAATCGTCGGTTTGTTTGTCAATGCCGATCCGCAAGTCGTGCGCGAAACGCTGGCGGCGGTGCCGATTCACTTGCTGCAGTTTCACGGCGATGAGGATGAAAGCTATTGCCGGCAGTTCGACCGACCCTACATGAAAGCCGCACGCGTGAAGCCTAGTATGGATTTGGTACAATACGCGGCTGCCTTCCCTTCGGCGCAGGCAATTTTGCTCGATGCCTTTGTTGACGGCTACGGCGGCGGTGGCAAAGTATTTGACTGGTCGCTGGTGCCAGCGGCGCTGGGTAAGCCGATCGTGCTCTCCGGCGGGCTGGACGCTGGTAATGTGGGCGACGCGGTGCGCCGGGTGCGGCCGGCGGCGGTCGATGTCTCATCGGGTGTCGAGGCGGCCAAGGGAATCAAGGATACAGAAAAGATTAAAGCTTTCGTGGCTGCCGTGCGGGCAGCCGGATTGATGCCGATCGATTAAGTTGTAACAGGATAAACATGCGCAAGAACTCCGGCGGTCGAACTCGCACTCGCACTCACACCCGCAGTTGCTGGCGACGCCATCTGGCCAACCAACCCTGAGGCAGGCAAAATTTTCTGCACTCGCCTGTTCGTTTGTTGTTGAAGTTGCCTCAAGGAAAAACTCATGTCTGCTCCGCATTATGATTTGCCCGACGCCCGCGGCCACTTCGGCCCGTATGGTGGCGTTTTCGTCTCCGAAACCCTGATCGCTGCGCTGGAGGAACTCAAGGAAGCCTACGCCGTCGCGCAGCGCGACCCGCAGTTCGTCGCCGAATTTGAATACGACCTCAAGCATTACGTCGGCCGGCCGAGCCCGGTGTATCACGCCAAACGCTGGTCCAACCTGCTTGGCGGCGCGCAGATCTATCTGAAGCGCGAAGATTTGAATCACACCGGTGCGCACAAGGTTAACAACTGCATCGGTCAGGCCATGCTCGCTCGTCGTATGGGCAAGCAACGCGTCATTGCGGAAACAGGCGCCGGCCAGCACGGTGTGGCGACCGCCACCGTGGCAGCGCGTTACGGTATGGAATGCGTCGTCTACATGGGCTCGGAGGACATCAAGCGACAGGCGGCCAACGTCTACCGCATGAAGCTGCTTGGTGCCACCGTGGTGCCCGTTGAAAGCGGTTCGAAAACACTCAAGGACGCGCTGAATGAAGCGATGCGCGATTGGGTGACCAACGTTTCCAATACCTTTTACATCATCGGCACCGTCGCCGGGCCGCACCCCTATCCGATGATGGTGCGTGACTTTCAAACGGTGATCGGCAAGGAAGCGATCTTCCAGATGCAGGAGCAATGCGGCCGTCAGCCCGATGCGGTGATCGCCTGCGTCGGTGGCGGATCGAACGCGATGGGTATTTTTCACCCGTACATTCCGGTCGAAGGCGTTCGCCTGATTGGTGTTGAAGCAACGGGTGAGGGCATCGAGAGCGGTCGTCACGCGGCCTCGCTGACGGCGGGACGTCCCGGCGTGCTGCATGGCAACCGCACCTATCTGCTGCAGGACGAAAACGGCCAGATCATCGAGACGCACTCGATCTCGGCCGGCCTGGATTACCCCGGCGTCGGGCCGGAGCATGCCTGGCTGAAGGATTCCGGCCGCGCCGAGTACGTCGGAATTACCGACGCCGAGGCGCTTGCCGCTTTTCACAATCTATGCCGTCTTGAAGGCATCATCCCGGCGCTCGAATCGAGCCATGCCGTGGCCTATGCCGCCAAGCTGGCCCCGACCTTGCCGAAAGACAAGATCCTGCTGGTTAACCTCTCCGGACGCGGTGACAAGGATATGCACACCGTCGCCGAAAAATCCGGCA
>JBIJCY010000057.1:0-12969 GCA_044344385.1 Rhodocyclaceae bacterium
TCGGCCGGAGCAGTAACAGGAGCGGGCACCGTCTTGGCCGGAGCCGAAAAATCAACCTTGGGCGCGACCGAAATGGCTTTCTCGTTCTCGACGCTAAAGTTCGGCTTGGTTTGATAACCGAAGGCCATCGCCGTCAGGTTGTTCGGGAAGGTGCGCACCGAAACGTTATAAGCCTCAACCGACTTGATATAGCGGTTGCGCGCCACGGTGATGCGGTTCTCGGTGCCTTCCAGCTGCGCCTGCAGATCGCGGAACGAGGCATCGGCTTTCAGGTTCGGATAGTTTTCGGCAACCACCAGCAAGCGCGACAGCGCGCTGGTCAGCCCGGCCTGCGCCTGCTGAAACTTGGCAAAAGCCTCGGGATTGTTGATCAGCTGCGGTGTCGCCTGAATGCCGCCGACCTGCGCACGCGCCTGCGTCACCTGCGTCAGCACATCCTTCTCGTGGCTGGCGTAACCCTGCACCGTACTCACCAGATTGGGCACCAGATCGGCGCGCCGCTGATACTGGTTGAGCACCTCAGACCAAGCCGACTTGACCGCCTCGTCGCCCGTCTGAAAGGTGTTGTAACCGCAGCCCGAAAGCAGGCTGACGAGGATGGCGAGTAGAGCAAGAATCCGGATGCGCATGACAGTTTCCTCCGAGAGGGAATAAGCAAGGTGTCGCCTAAGTGGAGGCACTCACCGAATTTGCAAGCCCAGCCCGCCCGCCGCCGTTGGCCTCGCGCATCAGCGCACGTGCGCGGCACAGGTCCTCCCACGCCTTGGCCTTGTCGGGCAGCGTACGCAGCAGATACGCCGGATGGTAGGTGACGACAACGGGGATCGCCCGATCACCATCACGGTATTCGAAAGGCTTGCCGCGCAGACTGCCGAGCAAGCCCTCAGAGCCAAGCAACGCATGCACGGCGGCGCGGCCCAACAGGACAATCAGCTTCGGCTGGAGCAGCGCGATCTGGCGCTTGAGATAAGGCGCGCAAGCCACGATCTCGGCGGCTTCCGGCGCGTGATTGGCGGGCGAATGGCATTTCACTGCGTTGGTCAGATAAGCGTCCGCACCGCGCTGCAGATCAATCGCGGCCAGCATCGCATCCAGCAGCTTGCCGGACGGGCCGACAAAAGGCTCACCGCTTGCATCCTCTTCCTCGCCCGGCCCTTCGCCGATAAACAGCCAATCGGCTGACCGGTCGCCAACGCCCAGCACCGCTTTCTGGCGCTCCGCACAAAGCTTGCAGGCACGGCAATTGTCGACACTCTGCTGCAGCGCATCCCAGCTCAAGCCGGCGATTTGTTGCGGGCGATCTGCAGCCGGCGCGACAACGTCACGTTTGACATGAGCCGGCGCCTTTGCCACCAAAACTTCTGCCACCGCTTCAGCCACTAGCTCCGCTGTATCCTCGACCGGCTCATCAAACGCCACGGTTTGCGCGCCGCGCAGCACCGACGGGTTGTCACGCAGCTGCCACTGCGGCGACAGGCCCATCTCATGCAGCATTTGTTCGCGACTAATCGTCATGCTTTCACCTCAACCAGCGAGTGCGTCAGCACCAAGGCATCCTCGCGCCCCTGTTCTGCCGGGTAATAACCACGCCGCACGCCAATCTGCTGAAAACCAAAATGTTTATAAAGCGCCAACGCCTTTTCATTCGACGGGCGCACTTCCAACAACAAACTCGTTGCTCCACCCTGCCGGCCCGACATCATCGCCTGACGCAGCAAGCGAGCGCCAAATCCCCGGCCACGATATTTATCGGCAACACAGAGATTGAGCAAATGCACATCATCAACCGCCAGCATGACCACAAGATAGCCCGCCAACTCGCCGCCGACCCGGCACACCCAGCAGCTGTAACCGGCCGAAATCGAATCGGCAAAATTGCCGCGCCCCCAGGGGAAAGGATAGGCGCGATATTCGATGGCCAGCACCTCGTCGAGATCATGCACATTCATCGGCAGCATATCGCTGCGTGGCGCGAGTAAGGCATTCATGCTTTCCCGCCTTCGGCCAGACGCTCGGCAACGGTCTTCGCCACCTTGTCACGCACATAGAGCGGTACCGCATCCGCCGGATCAACGCCTTCGCCACGCGCGAGGCGCGGCACTGCGAGACAGGCAACGGCCGCTGCACTCGGCATCAGTTCAGGTAGCCAGACAGCAACAAAGGGCGCCAGCCGCTCATGCAAGGCCGGATACGCCGCCAACCCGTTACCACAGGCCAGCCAGCCGCCGGTTTCGGGCAAAGGCACGGCCGCCGGCGGATAAACACCCACCGGGCTGAGCGGCATGCCCGCTTCAAAATAGCCGAAATACACTTCGCCCATACGCGCATCGAGCGCGACGATCACCCGCTCGCCTCCGCTGGCCAGCGCCATCGCATCAAGCGTACCGACCGGAATCAGCGGCAGATCCTGCGCAAATGCCAGCCCTTGTGCCACACCGCATGCCACACGCAAGCCGGTAAACGAGCCGGGTCCGGCGCCAAAGGCAATGCCCTGCAGATCAGTGAAGCTCAGCCCTGCTTCGGCCATCGTTGCACTAATCAGCGGCAGCAGCGTTTCCGAATGCGACACACCCGCCGGACACGCACGCAACAGCACCTCGCCGTCGCGCCAGAGCGCGATCGAACCGGCATCGGTGGATGTTTCGAGGGCAAGCAGATTCATGCGCTGTATTTTACCTTTCCCCGGCGGACGCAAGCGGCTTGTTTGGAAGCAAAAATGCGGACTCAAACCCCGCCAGGCCCGAGGGCACCATTCACCGCCGAGTCAACAGCAACCCGCATTCCAGATGCTCAGTGTAGGGAAACTGGTCGAATGCGGCGGCGGCGGTGATGTCGTGGGAGGCCTGCAGTATGCTGACGTTTTCAAGCAGACTTTGCTGGTTGCACGAGATGTACAGGATATGCTCGAACCCTGCCGCCAGCGTCAGGGTCGGGGCGTCCAGGCCGCTGCGCGGCGGGTCGACGAACAGGGTGGTAAATCGGTACTGGCTGAGATCGATGCCTTCCATGCGGCGGTATTCGCGTTCGCCGGACAATGCACCGCTGATCTCATCGCTCGACATGCGGACCAGCGCAACATTCCCGATCTGGTTAGCATCAAGGTTGTATTGCGCGGCGTGCACCGAGGTCTTGCTGACTTCGGTGGCCAGTACGCGATTGAATAGCGGTGCCAGCGCCACCGTGAAATTGCCGTTGCCGCAGTAGAGTTCGAGCAGATCGCCGCCCAGCCGGGCCACCTGCTGGCAGGCCCAGCCGAGCATCTGTTGATTGACGCCGCCATTGGGCTGCGAGAAGCTGGCCTCGATTTGCTGGTAGCGCAGACGACGGCCGTTCAGCTCGAATTCCTCCAGCACCCAGTCGCGACCGAGGACGATTTTCTGCCCGCGACTGCGGCCAATCAACTGCACTTTTAATTCGGCAGCGAGCGCACGGGCGGCGGCTTCCCACTGCTCATCAAGCCGTCGGTGGTAGATCAGCGTGATTAGCAATTCACCGCTCAGCGTCGCCAGAAAATCCGCCTGAAACAGATCGCGCTTCATCACCTCATTGCCGTACAACAACTCGCGCAGGCGCGACATGGCGGTGCGAATGGTGTGATCGGCAACCGGAAAATCATCGATGATCACCGGCCGTTTCGGATCGGCTGCAGCGAACATCGCATAATCCACCCGGTCGTGCTGGTGAAACATCCTGAACTCGGCGCGCAGCCGGTAAGACAGCGGCGACGAAGCAAACACAGCCGGTTCGGGGAGCGCAAAAGACGCGAAAGCGAGTTTGAACTGCGCAATCTTTTCAGACAATTGGGCCGAATATTCAGCGGGGGCAATTTTTGAAAGAGGCATCTCGCTTACAGCCAGTGGCGCAATGAATCGACGCCCAACGGGCAGTAACCCACGGTACGGGGATCGGACAAGGTCAGTTCGGTCATAAGATAAGAAATTCAGGAAGACCCGACATGGTACAGCCGCACGCGGGGATTCTCCAACGCAGGCGCTATCGGTAGTTGGATGCCATCGCGGTGTTCTACCGGCCCGGCTACGACCGGAGAAAATTCATCGCAAACCTTCACAACAGAATTGATCAGCCGCGCGCGACCGGTATCATTGAACAAATGTTCAGAACGCCGTCACCTTCCCTGCTTGTCCGCACCGCCACAGTACTGGCGCTGCTCCTGCCGATTTCTACGCAAGCCGCCACGGTTGCCATCGACATCGGCCACTCCCTCAACAAGCCGGGCGCCTTGAGTGCACGCGGACGCGACGAGTTCCAGTTCAACCGCGATCTGTCCCTGCAGGTTGCCGACGCCCTGCTGGCGCGCGGCATTGCCGTACGTCTGATCAACGCCGACGGTAATATCAACCGATTGACCGACCGGCCACGCAAGGCACGCGGTGTTGATCTATTCCTATCGGTACATCACGACTCTATGCAGGCACATTTCCTTGCAAGCTGGGATCGGGATGGCACGGAGACGCCTTACGGCGACCGCTACGCCGGCCACTCACTGTTTGTTTCCCGGGAAAACCCGCGCCTTAAGCAAAGTCTTGCCTGCGCGTCGGCCATCGGGAAACAGATGCGCGATGCCGGTTTTAGCCCAACCACCCATCACGCCGAAAAGATACCGGGCGAAAACAGACCATTTGCCGACGAGCCGAACGGCGTGCACTACTTCGACCATCTGGCTGTGCTACGCCATGCGCACATGCCCGGCGTGCTGTTCGAAGCGGGGGTGATCGTCAACCGCGAGGAAGAATTGCTGCTTCTTGAGCCGGAACGCCAGGCGCGCATGGCACAGGCAATCGCAACAGGCATTGAGGTCTGCCTGCAAAATTAGCTTCCGTTTAATCCTGGAAAAAAATCAGAGAAGCGCCGTGCGCGCAACGAACACGGCAAAAAACAAGAACAGAGAACAGAGAACCCGCCACGATGGCGGGTTCTCTTTGACTCACGACTTCCCGTGTCCGTTCTTCTGGGCAAAATAGTCGAGTGCGGCACCGGCGATAAAGCCCGCACCCGCAAGCCCTAACGCGGCATTGCCAAAGATGCTGTCCTTGAACTCAGTTCCACCCAAGGCCCACGCAACAAGAACAGAAGCGATTATCAACCCGCATACCGCCATCAATGACGTGCCCTCAATAAAGAGCGCATCCCTCTTCGTCATGTGAAACTCGTCCTTAACAGTAGCCAATTCAGTCTCCCCTTATGATTTTTTTGAGAAAATTTGCAGCACCCCCTTTATAGACCCTTTGTAAAAAAATGCAATTGTATTGAGCAGAACCCTAAATCCTCACAACGCGCCGATCAGAACAGGGAGCGCCAGCAGAAGTTTTTGACCACCGCGGCATTGCGAAAATTGCGTCAGCCACGTATCAGTTCAAGCGGCGGATAGCGACCATCGAGCACTTTCGCCGACCCAATGCCCCACCAGCGCTCCAGTGCCGTCGCGTAGACGCTGCGAAAATCCACCGCGAACGGCAGATTGCCGTTGCCGTCGAGCCGATCCAGCCTTGGCACTTCGCCATACAGCCCGCCACGCACACGCCCGCCAAGAATGAAATGCGGTGCGGCGGTGCCGTGATCGGTGCCGTTCGACTGATTTTCTTTCGGCCGTCGGCCAAACTCGGCGTAGGTCATCACCAAGGCATCGTCCCAGCGCCCCAGTTCGCTGAGTGCGTTTTTCAATGCCAGCACACCCTCGGCCAGTTGCTTGAGCAGGTTGGCGTGCGTACCGGGCTGGTTCTGGTGCGTATCGAAGCCGCTCAGTGTCAGGCGCAGGACGGCCACTCCACTGCCCGAGGCAAGCACCTGACAGCCGGTCTTAACCGCATCGCCAAAGGCACCGCCGGGGAAAGTGGTTTGAAAAACGTGAGCGGTATTGAGTCGGCTCGCGGCGTAAGCGACATCCGCCTCAACCTTGAGCAGATGCTTCAAGGCCGGGTTACCGCTGGCTTCGGTCGAATGCGCAAGTTTGGCTGAACGCAGAAACTGCTCGGTATTGGCCAGCGCGATCGCGCGCGTTCCTGCGCCAGCCAGCGGGCCGAGTTCGCTTGAACCCACCAGCACACCGTCGGCGACATAGGATGCCGGCGCCGGGTTGGCGGCAAAGGCGCGCGCCAGCCAGCCGTCTGGCAAGTACACGTCACTTTTTGACGCAGTATCCCAAATCTCGATTGAACGGAAATGCGAAAGATTGGGTGATGGATAGCCGACCGACTGGATGACAGCCAATTCACGGGCCTGCCACAACGCCATCAGCGGTTGCAGTGCGGGATGCAGCGCGCTACGCTCATCGAGTTGCAGCACTTCTTCGCGCTTGATGCCGATGCGCGGCCGCAAGCGGGCGTATTCCGGGTCGGTGAAGGGTATGACTGTGTTCAGGCCATCATTGGCACCCTTCAATTCGATGAGAATCAGCAGGCGACGGTAGTCCGGCCCGGCGGCCCAGGCCAGTTGCGGTGAAAGCGCCAGAAAACCGGCTGCGGCAAGGCCTCTCAAAAAATCGCGACGTTGCATGGCTTGCTCCTTATTTCAACTGGTACGCCGGATCGAACGCCAGCGCACGTACCAGTGCAACGCCCTGAAGCTCGCCTGCTGGCGCCACACCCGGCGCCAGGGGCAGCAGCGCATCAATAACCGCATGGCGATCAGGAAATTGCGCCAGCCAGCGCTGCGCGTCGAAACGGATATCCATCAGCGCCTGCACCATGCGCATGCGGGTGTCGCCTTCAAGCGCGGCGGCGCCCTTGCCGAACTCTTCACGGAGTTGTTGAACTCGCCGGCGCGACTGCATCGGCGCGTCCTCGTAGCGCATTTCAACGCCATCGGCGCGGCGTGTCGGCTCGACAAATTCTTCAGCACGCAGCAAGCGCTCAACGAATTGCTTGCGCGCCAACAGCGTCGTTGAATTGATCCACGCCTCGCCGCCCGGCCAGCCCTTGACGTTGGGTGGCGCAAACAAATCCTGGCCAAGATTGCGCAGTGTAAAGGCCAGTGGCAGAGCATCGGGTACGCGGACATTCAGCGTACGTACGCTGCCAACCACCAGATCAGCCGGTGATTTCATCAGCGTCGCGCGATTCTCCTTCGCCCAAAAATCCGGTGACAGCAGCAAGGCGCGCATTACAGCTTTCATTTCATAACCCGAGTCGCGGAAATTCGTCGCGAGACGCTGGACCGATTTGGCCTCGGGCTGCGGCGAGACGAACTCGCGCCACAGCTTGCCGGCAATGAATGCAGCGGCAGCCGGCTGGCGCAACAGAATATCGAGTACTGCATCACCGTCAAAATCGCCTTCAACGCCGAGCACACGCTTGGCACCCGTGTCGTGCGCCGGTGCGCGCCACTTGAATTCGCCGGTTTCCGGCTCGACACTCCAACCGGTGAAGGCGCGCGCCGCCTCCTTGATATCCTGTTCGCTGTAATGCCCTTCACCGAGGGTGAACAACTCCATCACCTCACGGGCAAAGTTCTCGTTCGGGCTGCCCTTGCGATTGGTCGCGGAATCCAGATAGATGATCATCGCCGGATCCTTGCTGACGGCGTGCAGCAACTCGCCGAAATTACCCAGTGCGTGGCGGCGCAAGAGAAGATTCTGTTGCAGCAGCAACGGTGCTGACTTGACCTTCTGCTGGCTCGAAACAAAATGGTTATGCCAGAACAAGGTCATCCGTTCACGCAAGGCATCGGCCGGTGTCGGCGAGGCAAGCATTTCCTGCAGCCACCACGCACGCATGCCGACGACTTTCTGTGCCTCGGCACGGATCAGGAATTTTTTCTCCTCTTCCGAGGCATTCTTGACACGGATCGGCGCAACGAATTCGACGACCGGCGGGGTATTGAAAGGCTCCGTTCGCCGCGATGCAAGCAGACGATCAACCGCCTGCTCGCGCGTCAATCGGGAAAATTCGGCGACGTCACGGGGCGGCGCACCAAAGCCGGTACGGTTGAGCAAATGGCGGGCATCATCACTACCCAGCACCGAAACCTTTTGGGCCGCGCCGGAATTCAGGCTGAACACCAGCGACCACAGGCCAAAGGCCGTGATAATCCATCGGAACATGAGAACGCTCCTTGCGCTGTCTAACGGCGGTAAATATCGCGGCCGGCGTCGTGGATATCGCGCCGGAGCTGGCGTCGCTCTTCGGGCGAGAGCCGTTGGCGCTGCTCCGGGGAAAGACGTTGCCGTTGCTGCTCACCGGCATTACTTTCCTCACGGCGCGGGGGCCGCTGCTGCTCTTCACGTTGCTGATTCGGCTGTTGCTGCTGTTGCTGACGCTGAGGACCATTCTGACGATTTCCGTCGCGCGGATGAGCCCGCCCGTTACCCGGATTGGCTTGCGCCAGCGGCGCGACCAAAGCGAGGACGAGCGCCAGCAGCAGCGAGCCTTTCATCATCCGGTTGATCAAATTCATCACAGTTTCCAGCCTTAGCCGTTCAGTCGTATCAGCGTTGCATCGATGGCAGCATCTGGCGGGTATCCTGAACCGCCGCCATCACCTGGTCCGCCGACAGATCGCCGGATTTCCATTTTTCAGCAGCGGCCATCAGCAGCGCACCCACCATTATGCTCAAGAATAGCTTGCCCATTTTGCACTCCTTCCACGTTTCGGGGAATCCCGGCCGCCTGCTTTGCGACCCTGGAGCTCAGTGTGCGAGCCAGATGTAACGCATGTTTGTGCCATTTGACGGTAATTGTAAGAATTTGTAACGCCCGCAGCGCACAGCAATATTCCCTCACAAGCAAACGCCTTTCCCCCTCCCCCGACAAACACTTTCCGGTTAGGATTCACCCATGACTGAAAGAAAAATTCTTGTCGTCGACGACGACCAAAGGTTGCGCGACCTGCTGCAACGCTATCTTGGCGAGCAGGGCTTTGTCGTCAAGACGGCCGACAGCGGCGGCGCGATGGACAAATGCCTGGCGCGCGAAACCTTTGACCTGATCGTTCTCGACCTGATGCTGCCGGGTGAAGACGGGCTGTCGATCTGCCGCCGGCTGCGTACCGGCGATGCGCATCAGGCGGTGATCATGCTCACCGCCAAGGGTGACGAAATAGACCGCATTGTCGGCCTCGAAATGGGCGCCGACGACTACCTGCCCAAACCCTTCAACCCGCGTGAACTGGTTGCCCGTATCCAGGCCGTTCTGCGCCGGCAGGTTGCCGCAGTTCCCGGTGCGCCAAGCGCCGAAGACAAGCTGGTCAGCTTCGGTGGCGTCGAGGTTGATCTGGCGACGCGCACGCTGAAACGCGGTGAGGAATTCCTGCCGCTGACCACCGGAGAATTCGCCGTGCTCAAAGCGTTGCTCCAGCATCCACGCCAGCCGCTGTCGCGCGACCGGCTGATGACATTGGCCAGAGGCCGCGAGCAAGGCCCTTACGACCGCGCCATCGATGTGCAGGTATCGCGCCTGCGCAAACTGATCGAGCCTGACCCGGCCACACCACGCTACCTGCAAACCGTCTGGGGCTTCGGCTACGTATTTATCCCCGACGGCTTGACCAAATGAGACTGTTCCCGCGCACGCTGCTGGTGCGCACTTTTCTGCTCATCAGTCTGCTTCTTTTCGTGACCGTCGCCACCTGGCTGACGCTCTTCGCACTCGCCGAACGCGAGCCGCGCGCCCGGCAACTGGCGCAACTCACCGTTAGCGTCGTCAATCTCACGCGCGCCGCACTGGTTTCCGCCGACCCGGTCAAACGACACGATCTGCTGCGCGATCTTGCCGACCGCGAGGGCGTTCGCCTCTACCCGGCCGAGTCGACCGATGTGGTGGAAACCCTGCCCGACAAGCCTTTCTTCAAGCTGATGCGTAACGCAGCACAAACCCAGCTCGGGCCAAATACGCGCTTTGCCATCTCGGTCAATGGCCAAGCGGGAATCTGGGCCAGCTTTTCGATTGATGAGGATGACCCGACGGGCGAAGACGACTTCTGGGTAATGCTGCCCAGCGAGCGCGCCGAACGCGATTTCCCGTGGCACTGGCTCGGCTGGGGCGGCGCTTCGCTGTTGCTGGCCTTGCTGGTGACCTGGCTGATCGTCTCACGCGTCACCCTGCCCTTGCGCGCATTGGCGCACGCGGCGCGCGAAGTTGGTCGCGGACGCCATCCGGAAGCATTGACTGAACGTGGCTCAATTGAGTTGCAGCAACTCGCCGAAGCCTTCAACCGGATGTCCGAAGACCTGCGCCACAACGAGGCCGAACGCGCCGAAGTACTCGCCGGCATTTCACACGACTTGCGAACGCCGCTGGCACGTCTACGTCTGGAAGCGGAGATGTCGATTGCCGATGCCGAAGCACGTGATGCGGTCAGTGGCGACATTGAGCAAATGGACGCGATCATTGCGCAATTCCTCGACTACGCACGCGGCGAAGGGGGCGAAGAAGCGCAAATGGAAGATGTCAATACTTTGGTGGCACAGGCGGCAAGCGTTCAACAACGCAATAGCACACCACCAAAAACCACCCTTGGCGAACTGCCCCTGACACGCATTCACCCCAAAGCACTCAGCCGCGCGCTCGGCAACCTGATTGAAAACGCCCGTAAATACGGTGGCGAATCCGGCAACAACATTATCGAAATTGAAACACACTACGAAAATGGAGAAATCCGGATTGATGTTCTTGACCGCGGTCCAGGCATCCCGGAAACCGAAACGGATCGGCTGAAGCGCCCATTTACCCGCCATGAAACGGCGCGCACCAACGCTAGCGGTACCGGGCTCGGTTTAGCCATTGTCGAAAGAATTGTGCGAATGCACGGCGGAAAACTGGACTTGCTGGCACGCGATGGCGGTGGTTTGATCGCCCGACTGTGCCTACCCGTTACGGAATAACACAAGCCACTACTGCATAAATCGCGAGACGTCGATCTTCCATTTACCCGGTGATTCGTGACCGACGATCTTGTCAGCACCGCCTGCCCCCATCGTTTTTGAGAGATCAACGTTTTCCGGCGCAATGTAATAATCGCGTTTGGCATCAAAGACGACACGCACAACCGGTGTCAGGAGATTGCTTTCACGTTGTTCAATGACGATACCGAGCCGACCGCTCTCAAGACGAACCAAGGTCCCGATCGGATAAATGCCGACGCTCTTGACGAAGAGCTGCACCAGCGCAGGATCGAAATGAAACTTGCTCCACTCAAAGAGCTTGCGGATCGCATCAGCCGGGCTGAGCGGAGAGTGATAGCAACGGTCCGAAGTAATCGCATCATAGACATCGACAATTGCCGACATGCGGCCAACCTGCGATATTTCCATGCCGACAAGACCATTCGGGTAGCCGCTGCCGTCGAAACGCTCGTGGTGCAACTCCAGTGGCTCGAAGGCCATCTTCGGCACACCGCTCATCTGGCGCAGCAGATCCGACCCAAGCACCACATGCGACTTTACGTGCAGAAACTCTTCATCCGACAGCTTGGATGGTTTGTTGAGCAACGCCAGATTCACGCGCATCTTCCCGACATCGTGTAACAACGCGCCGAGTGCGACATCATGGATCGTCGCCACATCCATGTCGACCGCCCTGGCAAAGGTCGTGAGCATGGTGCACACGCTGACCGAGTGGAGGAAGGTGTAATCGTCCATGCTCTTCATGCGGCGCATAGTCATCATGGCATTGCTGTTGCGCACCACTGAACTGGTGATTTTTTCGACAATCGCCTTGCTGGCCCCAAGTTCGATCTGCCGGCCGAGACGAACGTCGTCCATCACGCCACGAATAATTTTGGTCGCATCCGTAAAGGTGTTCTTTGCGCGAGACATTTCCTCAGCCAGCGAGACCTGTCTTTCGGGCGCGGCTAACTTACCGGATTCGGCAACACGTTCAAGCTGCCGCTCGGTGACTGCAGCAGCCTCCTCGCGGCTTGGCGCATCGCCCACATCGAGACCTCGATCCGTATCGATGAACAGTTCCTTGACGCCACTCGCCAGCACTTTGGCGATCTGCTCGTCAGTGTCAATCTTCATGCTATTGAGGACGAAAGGATGGTCAAGCCAACCGGCGTTGAAATCACTGACGTGCATGCCAGTGCGAAGCTGCCTGACGGCAATTTTTTTAATCATTGGGCTCTTGCTCAATCAAGACGACCGCTTCCGCCGAGAGCCCCTCGCCCCGCCCAACACAACCAAGACGTTCAGCCGTTTTAGCCTTGACGTTAACGCAACCCTCTGCCACCTGCAAATCCGCTGCGATGTTCATCACCATCTGCGGAATATGCGGCGCCATTTTTGGCTGCTGCGCCAAAATCGTCGCATCGACATTGCCAACGCGCCAGCCGGCCTGCGCCAGCAGCGCCACCGTTGCGCGCAACAAGACGCGGCTGTCGGCGCCACGATAACGTTCATCGGTATCCGGAAAATGGCGGCCAATATCACCCAATGCCGCTGCACCGAGCAGCGCATCGGTAATCGCGTGCAACAGCACATCGGCGTCCGAATGGCCAAGCAGGCCGGCACTATGCGGGATACACACGCCGCCAATGATCATCTTGCGCCCGGGAACCAGCGCGTGAATATCGCAGCCCTGACCGATTCGAATCATCATCCTCTCCCTTGCAGGATCAACTCCGCCAAACGCAGATCGGCAGGGTAAGTCACCTTGAGATTGGTCGCATCGGCACGCACCAGCTTCGGTTTCAGGCCGGCCGCCTCGATGGCACCGGCTTCATCGGTTACGCCCGGATGATCGGCCAGCGCCCGCAACAGCACGCCATAGCGAAACATCTGCGGCGTCTGCGCCTGCCACAGGCCATCGCGCGGCTCGGTCGCCGCCACACGCTGCGTGGCATCGGCCCGCTTCAGCGTGTCTGCCACCGGCACGGCAAGCAATCCGCCGACCGGATCATCCGCCAACTCATCGCACAACACGGCGAGCATGGATTGTGACAAACAAGGGCGCGCCGCATCGTGCACCAGCACCCAATCATCGTCGGCGGCTGCCGTTTCCGCTGCAGCCAGGCCAT
>JBIJCY010000315.1:0-3723 GCA_044344385.1 Rhodocyclaceae bacterium
CGGCGACGAACTTCGGCGTGTTGACTGACTTCCAGACCTGGGTATGCACTTTCGCCATGCTGCTCGGTCGCCTTGAGTTATTCACCCTTTTGGTGGTCATGACTCCGGCCTTCTGGCGCAAGTAGGCGATAAAAGGCGATAATTCGCCTTTCCAGCAAATACATCTTACCGGCGGAGCAAAACGTGACTCGACCCCGCAACGACAATTTTCTTCGCGCCCTGCTCAAGGAACCGACCGACCACACGCCGCTTTGGTTGATGCGTCAGGCTGGCCGCTACCTCCCCGAGTACTGTGAAACGCGCAAACGCGCCGGCAGCTTCCTGCAGTTGTGCAAAAATCCCGCGATGGCTTGCGAAGTCACGTTGCAGCCGCTCGCCCGCTACGACCTGGACGCGGCGATCCTGTTCTCCGATATTCTCACTGTCCCCGATGCGATGGGGCTGGGCCTCTACTTCACTGAAGGCGAAGGCCCGAAGTTTGAACGTCCGCTGCGTGAGGAGTGGGCGATTCGCGACCTAACGGCTCCCGATCCTTACGATCATTTGCGTTACGTGATGGATGGCGTTTCCGAAATTCGTCGTGCGCTGGATAACTCAGTGCCTCTGATTGGTTTCTCGGGTAGCCCTTATACGCTTGCCTGCTACATGGTTGAAGGCGCTTCGAGCAGCGATTACCGTCACGTCAAAACCATGATGTACGACCGGCCTGATTTGATGCATCGAATCCTGTCGGTAACGGCAGACGCAGTGATCGCTTACTTGAATGCCCAGATCGAGTCCGGCGCACAGGCCGTGATGATTTTTGACTCCTGGGGTGGCGGCCTTTCGGCAGCGGCGTATCAGGAGTTCTCGCTGCAATATATGCAGCGCATCGTGGCGGGTTTGATCAAGGAAAAGGACGGTGAGCGGGTTCCATCAATCGTTTTCACCAAGGGCGGTGGCCTTTGGCTGGAGTCGATCGCCGATATCGGCTGCGATGCCCTGGGCCTTGACTGGACGATCGACCTCGGCGAAGCGCGTCGGCGGGTTGGTGACAAAGTTGCCTTGCAGGGCAACCTTGACCCGAACGTGCTGTTTGCCTCGCCCGATAAAATCGCCGCTGAAGCCAAAAAAGTATTGGATAGCTACGGCCCGGGCGATACCGGTCACGTCTTCAATCTGGGGCATGGCATCTCGCAATTTACCCCTCCCGACCATGTCACCACACTGGTCAATACGGTGCATGAATACAGCAAAATTTTGCGGCGTAAAGAGAAATAAATTTCAGTGCCCCTGTTGACTTATCAACAGAATTTCCTTCTCTGTAGCAAAACGGTAAAAAAATTCAAACAAATCATAGGCGTGCGTGCAACTATATGATTTGTAATGGATGTTTCTCTGCCCTATTTTGAAGCAAAGTGTTAAAAACCCTTACGGGGGCGGGACTTGGTGGCCGATTTTGTGATTCATCCACAGACTTATCCACAGAAATTGTGAACAACATAAAAATCACCGATAAGTGAATGAGTTACACCCTTTTCCAAGAACCGGCGCGAGCTTTGCAAGCTAACTGACCCCGTGTCAGACTTCGTGTTCAGACACGCTATATATCGAACGTCATAGACAGGCTCCGATGCAAATCGCACGCGTCGCGCTCGACCTTCCTCTCCATCGTTTTTTTGATTACCTCGTCCCCGCTGGTGAGGAGCTATCGACAGCTGATATCGGTCGTCGGGTACGCGTTCCTTTCGGACGCCAATCGAAAATTGGCGTCATTGTCGATCTGCCATCGGGCAGTGAGCATCCGCTGGCGCAATTGAAAACGCTTGAAGCCGTTTTGCGCGATCTGCCGGCTCTGCCCGCGGACTGGTTCCGTCTTACCGAGTTTTGCGCCGCGTACTATCAGGCGCCGCTTGGGGAGGTCATGTTGTCCACCTTGCCGGCCGGACTGCGCCGTATTGATCCGCCCAAGGCGCGCGCCAGCCGGCCGGCGGCAAAGCCGTCTGACGCGCAGGAATCGCCACAATTGACCGCTGAGCAGCAGGTGGCGCTGGCGGCGATCATTGAAGCCGGGCCAGGTTTCAACGCCTATCTGTTGCATGGGGTGACGGGCAGCGGCAAGACTGAAGTTTATCTGCGACTGATTGAGCGCACCTTGGCAGCCGGGCAGCAGGCACTATTGCTGGTGCCCGAAATCAACCTGACGCCACAGCTTGAAACCCGTGTTGCCGCCCGTTTTCCGGAGGCCGGACTGGTCAGCCTGCACAGCGAGCTGACCGAGGCGGCGCGCAGCCGCAACTGGCGGGCAGCACTCGAAGGGCGTGCACGCATCATCCTTGGTACCCGGCTGGCCGTATTCACGCCACTGCCTGACCTTGGCCTGATTGTTGTCGACGAAGAGCACGATCCGTCGTTCAAGCAGCAGGACGGCATGCGTTACTCGGCGCGTGATGTTGCCGTTTTTCGTGCGCGTGAGCGCAGCATCCCGATTGTTCTCGGGTCGGCGACTCCCTCGCTGGAAAGCTGGGCGAACGCCACCGACAGTCGTACGCGTGGGCGCTACAACCTGCTTACTCTGCATGAACGGGCAGTTGAAAATGCCCGTCTGCCGGTTGTTCAGCGTATCGATACCCGGCTGGAAAAATTGCAGGATGGTCTTTCCGGCGCTTTGCTGCAGGCGATTGAAAAGCGTCTGGCGCGCGGCGAGCAGAGTCTGGTATTTCTCAACCGGCGTGGTTACGCGCCGGTGCTGGCTTGCGCGGCCTGTGGTTGGGTCTCGCACTGCACCCGCTGTGCCGCCAATCTGGTGCTGCATCTGGCCGATGGCCGTCTGCGTTGCCATCATTGTGGTTTTGAATGCCGCGTGCCGAAAAATTGCCCGACTTGCGGCAATCAGGATATTCATCCTTTCGGGCGCGGCACGCAGCGTCTCGAAGAAGTGCTGGCGACACGTTTTCCACAGGCGCGAATTCTGCGCGTCGACCGCGACTCAGCCAAAAGCCGCAAGCAGTGGGAGGCGATGGTCGAGAAGATCTACGCCGGCGAAGCCGACATCCTTGTTGGTACGCAAATGCTCGCCAAAGGCCACGATTTTCCGAAACTGACGCTGGTCGGTGCGATCGGTCCTGATGCGGCGCTGTTTGCAGCCGACTGGCGCGCAGCAGAGCGGCTCTTTGCGCAGCTGATGCAGGTTGCAGGGCGTGCCGGACGTGCCGAACTGGCGGGAGAAGTGCTGATTCAGACCCAGTTTCCCGATCACCCGTTATACGCTGCGCTGGTTCGTCACGATTATCCGGCGTTTGCTGCAGAGCAACTCAAGGAACGCGAGCAGGCCGGTTTTCCACCCTATGCCTATCAGGCCATGCTGCGCGCCGAGGCACCGAATATGGCCGATGCCCTGGCATTTCTAGCCACTGCCCGTGCCTGGCCACAGGCTGAGACGCATCAGGATGTCATGCTTTATGACCCGGTGCCGATGCGTCTGGCACGGCGCGCCAACCTTGAGCGCGGCCAGCTGCTTGTCGAATCGCCTTCGCGGCGCGCCTTGCAGGTCTTTCTTGCCGCGTGGCTGGGTGCGCTTGACGCCATCAAGTCACCCTCACGTCTGCGCTGGCATCTGGAAGTCGACCCCCTCGAATTCTAGGTGCCAGTATTGCCGCCCGGTCGGCGGCTTTTGCCGCACACTTGTTTTGTTGCATCGGTAACCGACTGATTTTGTTCATTAGTTAGTATTGGCACGCGCCT
>JBIJCY010000316.1:0-3722 GCA_044344385.1 Rhodocyclaceae bacterium
GCCGCAAATGTTGCAGCGTGTTCCGGAGTTCTACAAGGCCAATGTCAAAGTAGACGGTGCCGATACCAAGGGAAGAGCTGGCGGCAAGCGCGATGAGAAAACCGGGTCAGCTGCGTCTTCTTCCTTGCGGCCGGTCATACTGCCGGTGGGTGGAAGCATGGAGCTGCGCGGTGCGCCCCAGGTGACGCCTCCGACGCCGACTTTGGTGCCCAGTACCATCGTGCGCGAGATGCCATTGGGCGTCACGCCCACGATTAGTCCAGCGGTTATCAGCCCGATGCCGTCACCTGTTCAGATCGCGCCGTCTACAACGCTGACCCCGGTGGTAGGTATTCAGCCTCTGATCCGCTAGGGGCCGGATTGTCTGGCGCTCCGGATACGCCAGCCTTTAGCGCTGGCGGTGCCCAGCACAGCAACTCGGCAAGTCGGTGAATGACCCAGTCCGATTCTTTGGCGCTGATGACGGAGGCCTCTGTCATCAAGCCTTGATGGCAGCGAGTCAGTACTTCACCCTCGCCAAGTCCCTGATCAAAGAGCAGTGTTTGCGCGTGCTCGGTGAGCATGCAGGCCATGTCTTCGCACAAGGTGTAGCGGCCTTCGACGACTTCGCGAGAAGTTTTTGGATCAAGGCGCCCACGCTCAAAAAACAACGCAATGAAAGACGCTGGGATTTCAATTTGATTGTGCTCAGACATGTGGTGCCTATCCGCTGTTTATGTAAGAAATGGAGTCGGCCCGAAGACAGGATCAGGGGTGCAGGGCGATTGCATGAATGCCAGAAGAATCAAGCGACGGTTGGATGTGTCATTATTACCCTCCCTTTCAAGGGGAGGGCAAGGGTGGGGATGGGTCAAAACGATCATTTTGAGGAGTGTTGCCTCCAAAATCAGCCCCATCCCCCTCCCAACCTCCCCCTGCGCGCAGCCCACCCGGAGGGGTGTGAAGGGGGAGGGGTTGATGCTCATTGCATTCATGCAATCGCCCTGATCCGGGGTGCGTGCATCAGGCGAGGAATCAAGCATAATGCTTCTTCCGGCAATCTTATGAAGCGGAGCATTTCGCAGTGACCATCGAACACGCCAAACAACTGGCTGAACACGGCGCCAATCCCCGTCTGGCGGGCGATATGGAACTGCTGCTGGCGATCAGTCAGGACTTCGTCGGCTCTCCCGCGATGAGTGAAACGCTGGCCAATGCAGTTCGCCAGATCATGGCCTACATGGAGACCGAGGCGGCTTCCATTTTTCTGCTCGACACGTCAAACGAAAAACTGACCTGCCTGGCCTGTGCCGGGCCGGTCTCCATCGAAGGACTGAGCATCGCCAGGAATCAGGGCATTGTCGGGCGTGCGCTGGCGAGCAATACGGTGCAGATGGTGCGCGACGTGTCGGCAGACGGGGATTTCAGCACCGCCGTTGATGACAGCACGGGCTTTGTTACCCGCTCGATCCTGTGTGCGCCGCTGGTCGTCAAGGGGCGCATGCTGGGAGCGCTTGAGGTGATCAACAAACGCAAGGGCGACCGGTTGTTTGATCTGGCCGACAAGCAGTTTCTGCAGGTGTTGGCCGGCATGGTTTCGCTGGCCGTGCACAACGCGCAGATGACCGAAGCGCTGGTCGAGCAGGAACGCATGCGGCGCGAACTTGATCTGGCTCGTGAAATTCAGCGTAATCTTCTGCCCAATCCGCCGGTCGCCGGCTTTCCCGTGCACGGGCTGAATCTTTCGGCAATGGAAGTTTCCGGCGACTTTTACGACTTTTTTACCTTGGCCGACGGGCGTATTGCCTGGGGTTTGGGCGATGTTTCAGGCAAGGGGATGAATGCGGCCATGCTGATGGCCAAGACGATCAGCCTGTTTCGCTGTCTGTGCAAAACGGTGCATGAGCCGGCGCGTCTGCTGGGCATGCTCAATGACGAAATTGCAGAAACTGCCAGTCGCGGCATGTTTGTCACGATGGCCGCGGGGGTGTTCGATCCGCTGAGCGGAGAAGTCGTTTTTGCCAACGCCGGGCATCAGCCGCCGCTCTATCGCGATCCGGCAGGCAGCTATCGCGAGCTGGAAGAATCGTCGCCGCCACTCGGCATCATGTCCGGTATGGATTACAGCGAGCAGCGTCTGCAACTCGCTGGCGGCCGGCTTTACGTCTTTACGGATGGCGTGACCGAGGGCTGGGCTGAGGGCGGCAGTATGCTCGGTCTATCCGGCCTGCAGGCGCTGCTCGACACACACGCCGTTCTGCCGCCGGCGGATCAGCTGGAACGGGTTGCCGAGGCGCTGATCCGCCCTGGTGTGCGTTTGCATGACGACCTCACTCTGCTGGTGATTGGTCAATGAACCTAGAAAAAGCAGTTAACCACGGCGAACACAACGAACACGGCGGAAAAACAAGAACTTGTACAGTTTTGACGAATCACCCAACGGGTGAGCCATGAAAACCCTCAAGACCAAGGATTTTCGCCGTGCTCGCCGTCCTCCAAGAGGAGGCTTCGCGCTGTCGCCGTGGTTTGAACTGAGGTTTTTAGGATGAATCAACTGTTGGAACAGGTTTTTCCGGCGAACACCGAGGTGCTTGCCGAGCTTCGGTCGGCGGTGCGCGATGCCTGCCAGAGGGCGCATTGCGGCGCAGAGTGCGGCGAGCAGGTGGTGCTGGCGATCAATGAGGCTTGCATGAACATCATCCAGCACGGCTACCGGTTTGCCGACGGGCAGCAATTCACCCTGCGCTTATCTGTTGATGACGGTGTGTTGCTGGCGAATTTGCTGGATAATGGCTTGCCCGCGACCGACACCGATCTGCGCCCCAGGGAGCTCGATGAATTGCGACCCGGCGGGCTCGGTGTTCGCTTCATGCGCGAGTTGATGGACGGTGTGGCTTACCTGCCGGCGCCCGAGGGTTTTACCAACTGTTTGCAGTTGAGCAAACGGATTTGCTGAAGGAGACCAAGTGAACATTCAGACTGAAGACCATCCGCCTTTCAAGGTCGTTTATTTTTCCGGCGATGTTGACCTGCATTCTTCACCCAGCGCGCGCGAGGTCATTCTGGAGTGCCTGAAGCATAAAAAGCCCTTGCTCATCGACCTGTCGGCGGTGAGTTATATGGACAGTTCCGGCGTTGCCAGCATGGTTGAAGGCTATCAGACAGCCCGCAAGATGGGTCTGGAGTTCGGCCTGGTCGCGGTAGCGCAATCGGCGATGAATGTGTTGAAGCTGGCGCGCCTCGACAAGGTGTTTCCGATCCATGCGTCGCTGGAGGAGCGTCTGGCTGGTGCTTGATCCGCTTCTTTCCTTTGTTGCGCACGTCGGTCAGCGCAGCTTGCAAGCGGTCAGGGAGGTCGGCTATCACGCCGCCTTGCTGGTCGAGGCTTTTTACTGGCTGCTTTTCGGGCGCTGGCGCCGGCAACCGGTACGCCTGGGCGCGATCTTCAAGGAGGCGGTCGGCGTTGGCGTGAACGCGATCCCGATCATTGCGCTGGCTTCATTTGCCATCGGCATGATGCTGGCCATTCAGGGGATATATACGCTGCGTACCTTTGGTGCCGAAGGGCAGGTCGTGCTCGGCATCTCATTGTCGGTAACGCGCGAATTCGCGCCGCTGATCACCGGCATATTTGTCGCCGGACGTTCAGGTTCGGCGATTGCCGCGCGCATCGGCACCATGCAAATTTCGCAGGAGATCGACGCGCTGCGCGTCATCGGTATCAATCCGGTGCGCTATCTCGT
>JBIJCY010000289.1:0-4075 GCA_044344385.1 Rhodocyclaceae bacterium
TGTTGATACCGCCGGAAATGAATAGCAGATCCTCGAAATGCTTTTTCATATTTTCCCGCAGGAGCTTCCCTGCCGGCACCGCAAAGCCCTGTTTTGCGCCGTGCAGCACGTGCTGCGGAAGTCGTTCGGCAAACGCCTTTTTTAGAAGCCACTTCTGAGTACTCCCGCGAATCTTGTACGCAAGCGGCAACCGGCAGGCAAATTCCACAACGCGATAATCCAGGAGTGGCGACCGAACCTCAAGCGAATGATCCATGCTGACCCGGTCGACTTTAGTCAGAATATCTTCAGCGAGATAAGCCTGCAGGTCAGCGAGCATCATGCGCTCCACCTGCCCAAGTTTCTCCAGACCAAAACGGCCAGTTACATCGTTATTTGAAGCGGGCAGCATTTCGGGCTGGAGAAGTGCCAGGCGCTCGTCGAGCGAGAAAGTTTGCGGCAGGCAGTCTGTCGGGTTGGCAGCATGCCGCCGTGCAAAGTCAAGAAACAGCCTGAGTTGCTTCAGCCGGCTCTTGCCGAAATAGGTGTCCGAGTCAGGGAGTCTGGCAACCAGCGTTTCCAGGATGCTGCGCAAAGGCTTTGGCCAGCGCAAATAGCTCTCGACCCAGCGGCCCGCCAGGTAACGGCGATAGCCGCCAAAAAGCTCATCCCCGCCATCGCCCGATAGCGCAACCGTCAGCGTTGTGCGTGCTTCCTGGCAAAGGTGCCAGCTGGGTAACGCGGAGATATCGGCAAAAGGCTCGCCGAATCGGGAAACCAGCCGCGGGAGCAATTTTTCCGGATCAAGGTGAAACACCTGCTCGTGATGGTGAGTGCCGAAATGTGCGGCGGAAGCTCTCGCGGCGTCGCGCTCATCAAAAGTCGAGTCGTCAAAACCAATGGTGTAGGTATGCAGGTCTTTGCATTGACGCTGCATTGACGAGACGACGATGGCAGAATCCACCCCGCCCGAGAGAAAGGCGCCCAGTGGCACGTCTGCCCGCAAGCGGATTCGTGTGGCATCGTCCACCAGCGCGACCAGTTGCTCCTTTAGCGCCCCTTCGTTGGCGTCATCGTTTCCTGCTGTAAATGATTCAGGATGCGGCGGCTGCCAATAGCGGGTCAGCGTGATCTGTCCGGCTTCCCAAGACAGGCAGTGAGCGGGCGGTAGTTTGTGCGCGTTGTTGAAGATCGTGCGATCAAAAGGGATGAACTGGTAAGCAAAGTAATCGCTCACTGCCTGCGCGTTGATGCTGTTGCTCACCCCGGGGAATGCCGTCAGCGCCGATAACTCCGAAGCGAAGGCCAATCCCCCGCCACGTGTTTCCGGAAGTGCTGCGTAGTAGAGCGGCTTCTTACCCAGCCGATCACGGGCGAGAAAAAGCCTGCGTCTATCCCTGTCCCATAGGGCAAAGGCAAACATCCCATTGAATCGGGGCAGGCAGGCATCGCCCCATTGACGATAGGCTTCCATCAACACTTCGGTGTCGCCCGCGCTGCGAAATTGAGCGCCGAGGGATTCCAGATCGCGCCGTAACTCCAGGTAATTGTAGATTTCCCCGTTGAAGACCAGCGTGTAGCGGCCATCGCTGGAAACCCAGGGCTGCTGGCTCCCCGCCAGATCGATCACGCCAAGACGTCGATGACCGAGGCTCACCTGTGGCAAATCGGCAAAGCCCTCGCCATCCGGGCCGCGGTGCGCCAGTCGCCGTGTGGCGGCATGCACGCAGTCCGTGAGCGGGCGGCGTTCAGGCAGTACTGCGTGGCCGGCGATTCCACACATGGTCAGTCGCGCTCAAGCATCTGTCGGTAAAGCCCGGCGTATTTTTCAGCAGCACCTGCCCAGGTGAGTTGTCGCCTGCAAATTTCCGCGTGTGCTGCGGCTCCAAGTTTGGCGCGAGCCGGTGCGTCCTGCAACAAAGAGCGCAATACAGTTGCCAGAGCCTGCTCATCTCCAGGCGGAAACATTCGTCCCGTACGGTCCTCTTCAACCAGTTCGGTTATCCCGTCAATGGCGCTGGCAACTACCGGTAATCCGGCTGCCATCGCCTCCAGGAGCGCGTTGGAGCGCCCCTCGGAAAAGCTGGGAAGAATAAACAAATCGGCATTGGTAAAAAACGCGGGCATGGCGTCAGGCGATAGTTCCCCCAGAAACTCGATGCGATCCCTCAGGCCCAGCTCACTGGCCAGTTGGCACAATTCGGCCCGTTCCCCACCTTCGCCCGCCAGTTGTAGCGTCCAGGAGTGTTCGGTGCATCGGGCAAGGGCGCGAAGAAGCACTTCGTGCCCTTTGCGGGGGATCAGGTTGCCTGCACAAACCAGTATGGGTGCCGGGTTGGGCGGGCGCTGGTGACGTGCATCGGAGGCCGCAAGAAAGGCCGCATCGACACCGTTTTCCACGACAACGATTTTTCCGGTCGCGGCGGGAAAAGATTCCCTGAGCCGCTCGGCCATATCGGTGCTGACGGCGACGATGGTGCGCGAGAGTGCGATCGTCAGCCTGAGTGTAAGGCGGGAAATCCAGGATTTTCCTGTGCCTGAGACATCTTCTCCGCGCAATGAAGTGAGTACCGGGCGGCCGGTAAAAACGCCCGCCAAACCGGCGACGCAACCATTGAAAGCCCAGTTGGCGTGAATGAGTTGGTGGGTCTTCGCTTCGCGCAGCGTTCTGAGCGCCAGTGTCGCGACAAGCAATGGCAGGAGTGCGCGAAGCCACGGCGCTCCCCGCAGGGCAACGGGCAAGCCGCCGGGCTCGTGCGCCAGGCGTTGCCATGTTAACGGGGCATAGCGAACGGGAAGCACGCGGAGTTTTTCCTGTTTGCCGTGGGCGGTCTCTGCGTGCGAGGCCGGCGTAATGACTGAAATGAGAACGTTGTCCGGCATGGCTTCCAGCAAGCGGGCGACAAAAATGCCGCTGGTGCTGCCTTGTGCGAGCGGGTAAGAGGTCGTGAGAACTGCCACTTTAAGCGCCTCATCCATGCGAAAACCAGGCGATGGGCTCTCCATGCCTGTCAGTCCGATTTTCTCAAACCCTCAGAGGCACTGTCTCTGTCGATGCCCTTGTAGTGCAGCGCCGAAACCTGTTCGGAAACAATACCGATCAGAAAGGTAAGAATGGCCGAGATGAAAAGTAGCGCGCTCATGTTGGTAAAGCGGGCGGCCGTCAGATAGGTGTAGAGGTAATAGCAAAGCCCGGTCCAGAAAAAGGCCATGCTGATCGGCAAAAATAGTTTCTGCGGTGAATAGAGCGTACCGATTTTGATGATGATCATCAGGAAGCGTGCGCCGTCACGGATCGGTTGAATATGGCTTTTCCCGGCAGTCCGGCGCGGCGTATGGATCGGCACGTAAGCCACGCGGAATCCCGCCCGGAAAAAACTCATGGTGATGGTGGTCGGGTAGGAAAATCCATTGGGCAGCAGGTAAAGAAATTTACGGAAGTTTTTTGCGCGGACCACACGGAATCCCGAAGTCAGGTCTTCCACCGTTTGTTGCACCATCCATGTGGCAAAGCGGCTGAACAAGTCGTTGGCAACGGCGCGGTGTGCGCCGGCATGAGAGCCCGTCTGGCGCGCCCCCACCACCATATCGAAGCCCTCCGCAAGCTTGTCGAGCAGTGCGGGGATGTCTTCCGGTTTGTGCTGGCCATCAGCATCCATGAAAATAATAATTTCACCGAGCGCGGCGCGCGCGCCGGTTTTAATTGCCGCACCATTGCCCATCGGGCAGTGATGCCGCAGGTGTTTCACTTTCGATGCCGCGCAGATCTCGGCTGTATCATCGCTGGAGCCATCATCGACAACGAGAATTTCCGCATTGCTGATCAGGCCGACAAGACGGGGGAGCAGCTCCCGCAGGCTGGCCGCCTCATTTTTGGCCGGGATGACAATGGAGAATTTGACGGGATCAGTCATTGGTGATTGGGCTGTTTATGTCAGTGAGCGCCAATGTTATACGTAGCCAGCAGTTCATTGAGCGTCTTTTTTTCGTCGGCGGAAAAATTAGCATCGCGCAAGGCAATCAGCAATTGCTGCGCCTGGGCCCGTTCACCGGAAATAAACACCAGTTGCGCCCATTTGAGGCGGTTGCTCGGGCT
>JBIJCY010000318.1:0-3703 GCA_044344385.1 Rhodocyclaceae bacterium
CACCTCGCCATCTGCCTGCAGGGCGCGCACCAGACGCAGCTTCTGCTCTGGTTCAACTCGGGCAAAGACGTTGACCGATTGCGCCACGGCACGCAAGGCGTCATCGTCAAGCAGCGCCAGATCGCGTCCGGTGAGGACCTTGTCAGCGGCTTTGGCGATGCCGATCTGACAGGCAATCGACAGCGCCGTCACGGCGTGATCGCCGGTAATCATCTTGACGACGATACCGGCGGCGTGACAGGTTTTGATCGCAGCAATCGCCTTCGGCCGGGGTGGATCGATCATGCCGACGAGGCCGATGAATTCAAGTCCAGCGTCGAGGTTTGCTTCAAGCTGCGCGGCATCGAGCACATCCCCCGCCACCGCATTAAGCCGCGCCACGGCGAGCACGCGCAGGCCCTCGGCGGCCATCGCTCCTGCCGCCAGCTCGATGGTCTGCGAGTCAATAGGCACGGCCTTCCCAGCCGTATCGAGCATACTCGTCGAGCGCGGCAAAAGCTGTTCAATGGCGCCCTTGAAATAGGCGATACGTGCGCCTTCGATGTCATGCAGCGTCGCCATATACTGCCGCGCCGAATCGAAGGGAATTTCGTCCACGCGTGGAAACATCTTGTGCAGCGTACTCTCGTCCAGCCCGCCCTTGCGCGCCACCACCAGCAACGCACCCTCGGTCGGATCGCCGGTGATTTCCCAGTGTCGTCCGACCTTGCGCAACCCTGCGTCGTTGCACAAGGCACCGGCCAGCAAGCACTCGCGCAGTGCGCCGGAAATCGGCGTGTGTTCAGCAATATCACCGGTTGGCGCGTAGCCGTTGCCGCTCACCGGAACACGCACACCACCTGCATACAACGCACGCACCGTCATCTGATTTTCGGTCAGCGTGCCGGTCTTGTCCGAGCAGATCACCGTCGTACTGCCCAGCGTTTCAACCGCCGGCAGCTTGCGAATGATGGCGCGCCGTTTGGCCATGCGCGACACGCCGATGGCCAACGTGATCGTCATCGCCGCCGGCAAGCCCTCGGGGATCGCGCCAACGGCCAGCGCCACCGCCGCCATGAACATGTCGAAGGCCGACTCGCCGCGCCACAGACCGACGGCAAAGGTAAACACCGCGAGCAGGCCGATGGCGATCAACAACCAATTGCTGAACACCGCCATTTTCTGCGTCAGCGGCGTCGACAAGTCAGGCGCTTCGGCGATCAAACGCGAGATGCGGCCGGTCTCGGTGGCATCTCCGGTAGCGATCACCACGCCGGCGCCCTGCCCGCTGATCATCACCGTACCGGCGTAAGCCATGTTGCCGCGCTCGGCGAGCAGCGTATCAGCCGGCAAAGGTTGATGGTGTTTGGCCACCGCCGTTGATTCGCCGGTCAGCGCCGACTCTATCGCTTGCAGCTCTTTTGCGCGGAACAGGCGCAAATCGGCCGGCACCTTGTCGCCCGCTGCCAGCAGCACCACATCGCCGGGCACCAACGCCGTTGATGCCAGCCGCAGCTTCTCCCCGGCACGCAGCACCGTCACCTCGCTCGTCACCGAACGCGCCAGCGCCGCCAGCGCATTCTCGGCGCGGCCCTCCTGAATGAAACCGATCAGCGCATTGATCAGCGTGACGCCGAAAATCACCCCGGAATCGACCCACTCACCAAGGAAAGCCGTGACCACACCGGCCAGCACCAGCACGACCACCAGCGGCTGCACAAACTGCAGGGCAAAGCGCAGTAACGGCCCCTTGCCGGGTTTTGGCGTGATGCTGTTTTCGCCGTGCACGGCGCGGCGCGTGGCTGCTTCATCGTCCGACAGGCCGTGCTCAAGCGCCGTTGACAGATGTTCGGCGACTTCATCGACGGAGCGCTGATGCCAGTTGTTGGTTTGGTTTACGGTATTCATTCAGCAAAGGCCATGAGTGAAGAATCAGCCCAGTTTACCCGCTTTATTTTTACCCACCGAAATACACAATTGCGATCTGACGACACCCCGGCTATCCTCATGCTTCTACAGAAACGGAGCAACCCGACATGCGCATCATTGGCCATCGCAAAGAGCAGCCGATTGCCTTTTCCGCATCAGCCGATTTGCTGCTGCAGGGCGCGCGCTTCAACGACGAAATTCACCGCTTGCCGGGTGGCCAGCTGACCTTCATTCCGAAAGGCGTCTTCCGCTTCGCAAGCCATGCCGAGGCCAATCGGCAGCAACAGGATTGCCTCGCAAAAGTCATGGCGCTACTTGCCTTGGAACGGGACGGCACTGAAGATGTTTCTTAAGCATTGACGAGCCATCAAAGTTGCTCTGATCAGGCCGCTATCTGCTCAAACGAAAACTGCAGAATGTCGGCACGATCACGGGCGTGCTCGATGGTCATTGCCACGATTTGCCCCGAAGCATCCACAGTCACGCAGCTCGACCGTGCAGCGTCTCCACAGGCAGCACGCCGGACGCGCGGGCATCAAGCACCACGATCTCAACGGCCGTATCATCTTCTGCGTAACTGATGTGCGTATTCCAGTCTTGCGAGACCTCGCGCACGATCGGCTTGTCGGAAAGATGAATTACCAGAATATCGTCGTCGTCGTAGTAAGTGGTTCGCATGATGGCTCCTTGCGTTTTCACAACACGGTGAAATGATGCATCACCGTTTTGACAATCAGGCGATCTTCCAGAACCAGAACCGCACACAACAGATTGTCATCTCTTTCCGGAAAAGACTTGAACGCCCAGAGATGAGTTTCATCCTTGTAGCGCGTGTCGCCCGTATCAATAACCTCAAGTAGCAGCATCTCCGGAATACTGCGCTCCAACAAGCGTTCCATCGCATGCCGTGTGATACACACTTCCCGCTGAAAGCGTTGGCTGAAGAGAGGCAGCGTCGAAATCATATGCTCAGTTTAGCAGTCTTAACGGGCAATTAAAGTGCCAGCATCATCCCGCCGCACGCGGCCCAGCGCTTCGAGGGTGTCGATGATTTGCGACAGGCGTTTTTTCCACGGGCCTTTGCCGGTGAAGCGGGCGGCGAGATCGGCTTCGGACAGCGGGATCGGCGAGGCGGCGAGAACGCGGGCGACGGCGGCGACTTGTTCTGGCAACGAACTCGGCCACGAGGCGCGTGGAATGGCGATCTGCGATGTTGCGTCGCTGGAAGCGTCTTCCACGCTTGAGCTTGCGGCATCATCGATGGAGATGGCCGTCTGGAGCGGCTTCCCGGCCGGACGCTGATATTCCGGGCGCAGCCAGCGGATATGGCCTTGGGCTTCTTCGGCGGCGCGTTCGGCGTTAAGGGCGACGAGGCGGACGAGCAGGGTTTCGCCGGCGGCTTCCTTCAGCGCGGGATTCGCCAGCGGTGCGGCGAGGTCACGCCAGCCGTAGGCGTCGAGGACGGCGGCGTCGAGTTCGTCGTGCAGGGTTTTCAGGACGCTGACCAGACCTTGCTCGTGGATGGTTTTATCCTTGGCGTTGAGCGCTTCGCCGCTCTTCAGTTTTTCCAGCACGTTGTACATGCCAGTCAGCGTCAGGCTGGCGTGCGTCGCTTGCTGGCGTTTGCGGTGCGCGTCGAGTTGCTCGGCGAGGTCGCGGATGCGGGTGGTTTGTTCGGCGGTGGCGACGGGGAAGGGGAAAGGCTCGAAGCAGCGGGATTTGTTGTAGCGCGGCCGATCTTCCAGCGTGCCGCCAGCAGCCAGCGCCCAGACGACATGGACACACGACGACAGCA
>JBIJCY010000319.1:0-3692 GCA_044344385.1 Rhodocyclaceae bacterium
CGACTCCGCGCCGAGGATCACCGGCCGCAACTGCCTGACCAAGATCAACGCCAACATCGGCAACTCGGCGCTCGGTTCAAGCATTCAGGAAGAAGTCGAGAAAATGACCTGGTCGATCCGCTGGGGCGGCGACACGGTGATGGATCTCTCGACCGGCAAGAACATCCACGAAACGCGCGAGTGGATCATCCGCAACAGCCCGGTGGCGATCGGCACGGTGCCGATCTATCAGGCGCTGGAAAAGGTCAACGGAAAAGCCGAAGACCTGACCTGGGAAATCTTCCGCGACACGCTAATCGAACAGGCCGAACAGGGCGTCGACTATTTCACCATCCACGCCGGCGTCCTGCTGCGCTACGTGCCGCTGACCGCCAAGCGGCTGACCGGCATCGTCTCACGCGGCGGCTCGATCATGGCCAAGTGGTGCCTCGCACATCACAAGGAGAGCTTCCTCTACACGCACTTCGAGGAAATCTGCGAAATCATGAAGGCCTACGACGTCGCCTTCTCGCTCGGCGACGGCCTGCGCCCCGGTTCCATTTACGACGCCAACGACGAAGCGCAACTTGGCGAACTGAAAACCCTTGGCGAACTCACCCAGATCGCCTGGAAGCACGACGTGCAGGTGATGATCGAAGGCCCCGGCCACGTGCCGATGCACATGATCAAGGAAAACATGGACCTGCAGCTAGAACAGTGCAGCGAAGCGCCCTTCTACACCCTCGGGCCGCTAACCACCGACATCGCACCGGGTTACGACCACATCACCAGCGGCATTGGCGCCGCGATGATCGGCTGGTTCGGCACGGCGATGCTTTGCTACGTCACGCCCAAGGAACACCTCGGCCTGCCCGACAAGGACGACGTCAAGGTCGGCATCATCACCTACAAGCTCGCCGCGCACGCCGCCGACCTCGCCAAGGGCCACCCCGGCGCGCAGATCCGCGACAACGCCTTGTCGAAAGCCCGCTTCGAGTTCCGCTGGGACGACCAGTTCAACCTCGGCCTCGACCCCGACAAGGCACGCGAATTCCACGACGAAACCCTGCCCAAGGAATCGGCCAAGGTCGCCCATTTCTGCTCGATGTGTGGCCCGCACTTCTGCTCGATGAAGATCACGCAGGAAGTGCGTGAGTTCGCGGCGAAGCAAGGGGTCAGCGAGAACCTTGCGATAGAGGAAGGGATGAAAGTGAAAGCGATCGAGTTCGTCAAGACGGGTGCCGAGGTCTACCGCAAGATTTAGCCCGCGCGCGCAATGCAAAAAAGGACCTCCTGTCGCCCCGCCTGCGCGGCCTGCTGCATCGCCCCGTCGATTGCCTCATCCATGCCGGGTCACCCGAACGGCAAGGCGGCGGGAATTCCATGCGCCAACCTCACGACCGATCTGCATTGCGGACTGTGGGGCCAACCAGAGCGTCCCGCCTGCTGTGGCGGCCTGCAGCCTGCGGATGACATGTGCGGCGAATCACGCGAGCAGGCTTTGCGCTGGCTCGGCGTACTCGAAGAGCAAACCCGGCCATAGGTTAGAATCGCGCCTTTTGCTGAAAGTCGCTTGTGGATCCGCTCCTCCTGCTTAAAGCTCTGATTCTCGGTATCGTCGAAGGCGTTACTGAATTCCTGCCGGTCTCTTCAACCGGCCATCTGATCCTCGCCGGCGACCTGCTCGACTTTAACGACGAGCGCGGCAAGTTGTTCGAGATCGTTATTCAGTCGGGCGCCATCCTGGCCATCTGCTGGGAGTACCGGGCAAAGATCAGCGAAGTCGTGCGCGGGCTGCCACGCGAACCCGCAGCGCAGCGTTTTGCGCTCAACCTGCTGGCCGCATTCATGCCACTGGCCATTCTCGGCCTGCTCTTCGGCAAGACGATCAAGGCTTATCTGTTCAACGCCCCGGCCGTGGCAACGGCTTTCATCGTCGGCGGCCTCGTCATCATCTGGGCCGAGCGCCGCGAGCATACGATCCGCGTTGATTCGGTCGACGACCTGACGCTGCGCGACGCCATCAAACTCGGCCTGGCGCAAGCACTGGCGCTAATCCCCGGCACATCACGTTCGGGCGCAACGATTATCGGCGGACTGTTTTTCGGCCTGTCGCGTAAAGCTGCGACCGAGTTTTCATTTTTTCTTGCCATCCCGACGCTGATCGCGGCGACCTGCTACCAGCTCTACAAGGAGCGCGCGCTGCTCTCTTTGGACGATCTGGGCATGTGGGTCGTTGGTTTCGTCGCGGCATTCATCTCGGCATTCTGGGCGGTACGCGGCTTATTGCGCTACATCAGCACGCATGATTTCACCATCTTTGCCTGGTATCGCATTGCCTTCGGTATCGTGGTGCTGGTGACGTGGAAGCTGGATATTGTCGCGTGGGCCAGCACCTGATCGCATGACGCCACGTATTCTCTACCTGCACGGATTCCGCTCGTCGCCAGCCTCATGGAAGGTACGCCTGCTCAGCGAACATATGGACGCCGCCGGCATGGGTGAACGCCTTGACTGCCCGTCGCTGTCGCACATTCCGCACATCGCCATTGCCCAGGCCGAAGCGCTGATCGCCAAAGCAGACGGGCCGCTGACGCTGATCGGCAGCTCGCTGGGCGGCTATTACGCCACCTGGCTGGCCGAACGGCACGATCTACGGGCAGTGCTGATCAACCCGGCAGTGCTCGCGCCGCTGTCGCTGACCGAACACTTGGGTAAGCAAACCAATTTACACACGGGGGAAAGCTTCGAGTTCACCGCCACACACATTGACGAGCTGCGCGCCATCGAAGTCGCGAAGATCACGCCGGAACGGTACTTACTGCTGGTCGAAACCGGTGACGAGGTGCTCGACTACCGCGCGGCCGTTACACGCTATGCAGGTTGCCGCCAGATCGTCCTCGAAGGCGGTGACCACAGCTTCACCCGGTTTCCCGAATTTGTACCGCAAATACTTGAATTCTGCGGGTTATAATCCCGCCGATGCATGTATTGTTCGAAGAAGACGGCGCCTTCAAAACTGCCACCATCCTGACCGACAACGACGCTTCGTTGCAGGTCGAGACAGCATCCGGCAAACGCGCCAAGATCAAGTCGGCAAACGTCATGCTGCGCTATCTGTCTCCGGCGCCGGGCGAATTACTGGATCAGGCCGAAGCCCTCGCCGAGGGAATCGAGCAGGAGTTTCTCTGGGAGTGTGCGGGTGATGGCGAATTTTCTTTTTGTGATTTTGCCGACGACTACTTCGGCCACAAAGCCGCCGCGGTCGAGGCGTCTGCGTTGTTGCTTGCCTTACATTCAGCACCCATCTACTTCCATCGCAAGGGTAAAGGCCGCTTCCGCAAGGCCCCTGCCGACATTCTCGCAGCTGCTCTGGCCGGTCTTGAAAAGAAACGTCAGCAAGCGCTAGCCATCGAGCGCATGGTCAGCGAACTCAAGGCCTTCACACTGCCCGCCGAGTTTTCCCCGCTGCTTAACCAGCTGCTCTACAAGCCCGACCGCAATCGCGGCGAGACCAAAGCGCTCGAAGCTGCATGTACCGAGACCGGCCTCTCCGCCCCACATTTGCTGGAAAAATGCGGCGCCATCCGCTCAGCACACGATTATCACTTTCAGCGCTTTTTGCTCGAATATTTCCCGCGCGGCACTGAATTCCCGGCCACTGAACTGCCCCAGCCACCGGCCGGTTTGCCGCGCGCCAGTGTGCAGGCATT
>JBIJCY010000320.1:0-3669 GCA_044344385.1 Rhodocyclaceae bacterium
GGTCTCGCGCCAGATCTACCTGGCTGCAAAAAAAACGCTCCACAATGTGTGGGGCGTTTTTTTATGCTTACCCCCCCTCCTGATGCCTGGAAAACACAGTGGGAAGACTGTGAAACACAACAAATCGCATGCTGTGTGCGGCACACCTGAATTGCCCGCATGCAGCCTGCCTCATGCGCGCCCAAAGGAAAGCCCCTATTGAAAGCCCCCCTGTCCGGCAAACAGCTTTACCTGGCGGCACTTGTCGTCGTTACGGCCTTGGCTTACTACCCGGGCCTTTCGGGCAGTTTCCTGTTCGACGACCAAACCAATATCCTGCTCAACCCGACACTCAGCCTTTTTGACGGCACCTTTTCCACCCTGCTCGCCGCCAGCGGCAACAGCCTGGCCAGCCCGCTTGGCCGCCCGGTCAGCATGGCCAGCTTTGCATTGAATCTGCATTTTTTTGGCGCTGCCCCGTTTTCTTTCAAAATCGCCAATCTGCTGATCCACCTGCTCAATGGCGTTCTGGTTTTCATCCTCATGCAGCAGTTGTGGCCGCGCTTGGCCAAAGACAATAACGCATCGCTCGCTGCCGTCTGGATCGCCGCAGTCTGGTTGCTGCACCCGATCAACCTGACGCCTGTCCTGTTTATCGTGCAGCGCATGACGAGCCTGTCGGCTTTCTTTTCGCTTGCCGCACTTATCCTCTACCTGCACGGCCGAAAAACCGGGGGCGGCAAGGGGAGCGTTTTGATCGCGGCCGGCTTGCTGCTGTGCTGGCCGGTGGCCATTTTGTCCAAGGAAACGGCCATCCTGTTGCCGCTCTTCATTTTTCTTTGCGAATGGCTGGCACTGGGTGGATTGCGCCGGGTTCCTGCAAGCGCACGCCGACTGCTACCGATCATCGCGCTTGTCGTTCTTGTTGGTGTATTGGTTGCGCAATGGGGGGTTTTGACCGCCGGCTACCGGGTTCGTGACTTTGGCCTGCTTGAGCGCTTGATGACTGAAGCCCGGGTGCTGTGGTTCTACATCCTGCAATTGCTCCTGCCATGGCCGGATCTATTTGCCCTGCATCATGATGATTTCCAGATTTCTCGCGGCCTGCTCTCTCCTGCTTCAACACTAATGGCTCTCGCCGGCTGGATAAGCTTGCTGGCCTTGGCCATTTGCCGCCGCAAGCAGAACCCCGTGCTGACCTTCGGGCTGCTCTGGTTTATCGCGGCACACACGCTCGAATCGACTATCCTCCCCTTGGAAATCGTCTACGAACACCGGAATTATCTGGCTTCGATCGGCATTCTGATCTGCCTTGCCGGAATGCTGTTTGCCCCAAACGCGCCGGTACGAGGGCTGCGAGGCCAAGCAACGAGGCTTACGCTGGCAGCCGGCTTCGTCATCTTTTGTGGCCTGATCACGGGCTTGCGGGCCCAACAATGGGGGGATGAGTTCCGGCGCACAATGATAGAGGCCGTAACACACCCAAACTCGATGCGTGCCAACTATGAAGCCGCGCTAAGCGTGGTCAACCAGACTTTCCTCGGCGCCAATGGTGGCAGTGACCTGGCCTATCAGACGGCGCAAGCTCATTTTCAGCGGGCCAGCGAACTCGACAGCAAAAGCAAGGCGCCGTTGATTGGCCTGCTCTACCTGGACTGCCTGGCCGGTCAGCCGAAAAAGCCGGAACTGCAACTTCAACTGCGCGAACGTTTTTCCACGCACCCCTTCCCGCACGGCGACAGCCTGTTGATTCACAGCCTCTCGGAGTTACTGGTAAATAACCGGCTCTGCCTGAGTGATGACGAAGTAGATGCCTTGCTCAAGGCCGCCCTGTCGAACCCGATGGCGGCAGGTGATATACGCGGCATGATCTATGCCGTGGCGATGGATTACGCGGCCGCCAAAATCGGCTCCCTTCCTCTTGCACTGGAATATGCCAGAGCTGCAGTGCAAAGCGACCCCGGCAACGTGCCATTGCGCATCAATCTTGTACAATTGCTCATTGGATCACGTGACAGGACAGCAGCCCAACAAGCATTTAACGGACTGACCACACTACGTATTCATCCCCTGCATCAATCGACCGTTGATCAACTAGGCAAGCAACTCGACCGTATGGAGCACAATGCAAGCCCCCGTTGAAACCGCAAGCTACCGCTACTCGATGATCATCCCCGCGCGTAACGAGGCGGAGGGACTCAGACAGCTGTTGCCGGAAGTGCTCGCTCAACTCCCGCCCGCGACGCAACTCATCGTTGTAGATGACGGGTCCAGCGACGACACATTAGCTGCTTGCGCGGCGCTCGGCGTCAAGGTTGTGAGCCACCCGTACCCCAAAGGCAACGGTGCCGCCATCAAGACCGGGGCACGCGCCGCATCCGGCGATGCATTGATTTTTATGGACGCCGATGGCCAGCACAAAGCGCTGGACATCCCTGCTCTGGTAAATAAATTTGCCGAAGGCTACGACATGGTGGTTGGTGCGCGGCAGTCCGGCTCGCACGCCGGAACGCACCGGGCGGTCGCAAATGATCTGTTCAGTCGCTTTGCCACGTGGATGGTTCAACAGCCCGTCGAAGACCTGACTTCGGGATTCCGTATCGTCAAAGCAGACAAATTCCGCAAATTCCTTTACCTGCTGCCAAATGGCTTTTCCTACCCGACCACCATCACGATGAGTTTTTTCCGTGCCGGATTCAGCGTTGCTTACCACCCCATCCACACCCCCCGGCGCATCACCGGGAAAAGCCATATCCGACCGGTTCACGACGGCGTTCGCTTCCTGATGATCATTCTAAAAATCGGTACGCTTTATTCTCCGCAAAAACTGTTTATCCCGATTAGCACCGCTTTTTTCTGGACAGGGCTTTGCTATTACCTTTACACCTACCTGACGGCTGGCCGCTTTACCAACATGAGCGCGCTGTTGTTCATTTCGGCCATCCTTACTTTTCTCATCGGCATTGTTTCCGAGCAGGTTTCTGCGCTGCACTACAAGGATATCGACAGCGATAGCGCTTCTGACAACACGAGGGATTCGGACTGAAGGACATGGGGGACGCCATGCCGCCTTTACGCACTTGTCAGACGCTACAGGTGGCGGTTCTCACGACCTCGTACCCACTCGTTCCAGACAGCACCAGCGGCATTTTTGTAGCCCGCTTGCTGGAAGCCATGCAAGACAACATCACCCTCTCTGTTATAACGCCGGCATCGTGCGCTGACACGCCCCGCAGTCCGCACGAAAATCTGCACGTAATTCCCGTTCGCTACGCGCCGAAGGTCTGGCAACGCCTGGCGCATGAACCCGGTGGTTTGCCTGTCGCCTTGCGCGGAGCACCCTGGCTTCGCTTATTCATCCCATTACTTGTGGCGGCGCTGGCGCTTAGAACATTGAGGGAGGCGCGGACTCATCACCTGATTCATGCCAACTGGGCTTTCAACGGATGTGTGGCAGGCGTGGCGGGGCTTCTCACGAATCGCCCCGTGCTTACTTCATTGCGCGGGGAAGATGTTTCTCGCGCCAGAAAAACATGGTTTGCGAAGCTGGTACTCAGGCTTGCTATCGCGCTCAGCAGAACCATCGTCGCGGTGAGTACCGACATGGCCAAATGGCTCAGAGATGAGTTTCCCACGGCCACTCGAAAAATAGCCGTTATAGAAAACGGTGTCGACGCCGCTTTTTTTGCT
>JBIJCY010000321.1:0-3665 GCA_044344385.1 Rhodocyclaceae bacterium
GGCTCCTCCATCACCGCGCTTTCGGTGATTTCGATTTCCAGCAGTCGAGCCGGGAGCCCCGAGTCGGCGAGCGCGCTGGCAACAAGATCGGGGAAGTCCTGTTTGCGCAACTGGCGTGCAGAGACGTTGACGGCCACACGTAATGGTGGAACACCGGCATCAATCCAGGTTTTGACCTGCCGGCAGGCGGTGCGCAGGACCCATTCGCCAATGGCGATGATCATTCCGGTATCCTCGGCGATGGGGATGAAGCGCGCTGGTGACACACTGCGGCCGTCGGCCGGGTTCCAGCGCAACAGCGCCTCCACCCCGATCACTTGTGTGCCCTCAATGGCAAGTTGCGGCTGATAGTGCAGTTCGAATTCGTTACGTGCCAGCGCATGGCGCAGCCGGTTCTCGATGTCCAGGCGTTCGCTGGCGTTTCGGTTCATTTCCTCGGCGTAAAACTGGAAATTGTTTCGGCCAAGCGCCTTGGCGTGATACATCGCTGTGTCGGCGTTGCGCATGATGGTGTCGGCGTCGGTTCCGTCGCTCGGGTAGACGCTGATGCCGATACTCGGGCTGGTGTGCAGTTGATGATCGCCAACGAGAATAGGCTCGGCCAGCGATTCAACGATTTTTGCGGCGACGCTGGCCGCATCGACGGGTGTGTTCATGTCGGGCAGGGCGATGACAAATTCGTCGCCGCCCAGGCGGGCAACTGAATCCGACTCGCGTACAGCGGCCGTCAAGCGCTTTGCCACTTCGATCAGCAACTGGTCCCCGACCTGGTGGCCGAGCGTGTCGTTGATCACCTTGAAGCGATCGAGGTCGATGAACAGCACGGCCAGCTTCCGGCTATGCCGGCGGGCATCCAGGAAAGCTTGTTCAAGGCGGTGTTCGAGCGAAAAACGGTTGGGCAGACCGGTAAGCGCGTCATGATGCGCCAGGTAATGAATGCGTTCTTCCGAATTCTTGCGTTCGGTAATGTCTGAAAACATGGATACGTAGTGCGTTAGTTTGCCGGAGCGAAGATCGGTTACCGCATTGATCGTCATCCATTTCGGATAGGTTTCACCACTTTTGCGCCGGTCGGTTATTTCTCCTGCCCAGCGCCCACGACGCTGTAGTGATTCCCACATCTGGCGGTAAAACGCTTTGTCATGGACGCCAGAGGCCAGTATGTGCGGGTCTTCACCAAGTACTTCGCCCGGCGCGTAGCCGGTAATCAGGATGAAGGCATCGTTGACCGAGACGATGCGGTTGTTCTGATCGGTAATCATGATCGCATCAGGGCTGTTGTCGAAGACCTTTTGTGCGAGCACGAGCCGTTCTTCAGACTGCTTGCGTTCGGTGATGTTGGTGTAGGTCGTCACGAAGCCGCCATCGGGCAACGGCGTGCCGCGGATTTCTATCGATATGCCGTTCGGGCGAGTACGCTCAAAATGATGCGCCACCGGATGGCGTGCTTTGTCGACCAGCGCGTCAGCCTGCGCTTCGGCATCGCCCGGGCCGTATTCGCCACGTTTTGCATTGAACAGGGCGATGTCCCGCATTTGCAGGGGCTTTCGGGTCATCAGCTCATCAGGCAGTTCGAGCAGGCGACAGAACTCCTGATTGAAAGCCATGAAGTTGAGCTGGCCGTCGATCAGCGAAACGCCGCTCGGTATGTTTTCGATGATGGTGTTGAGTAGCGAGTGTTGCCGCTGTAACTCGACCTCGGCCTGTTTGCGGTCGGTAATGTCGGTGTAGGTTGTAATGAAGCCGGCGACTTGTCCATCAATGCTGAAAGGGCGTCCCTGGATCAGGTTGGTTCGCCCGTTGCCGCGTGTGTGTTCGAAGCGGTGCGGCTCGAACTTCAGCGCCAGATTGATGCGCGCACGTGTCATTTCCTCGACGTTGCCCGGCCCGTACTCACCAATGATTGCGCGGTGTCGAATCAGGTCTTCGAAAGCAACGCCTGGGGTGACGAGTTCCGACGGCAGGCCAAGCACTTCGACGAAACCCGGATTCCACAATTGAAGACGGAGTTTTTCGTCAAAGACGCTGATGCCCAGTGGCATGTTTTCGAGCACCGACGCCAGCTGGAGTGATTGCCGGCGCAGCTGCTCTTCGATATGCCAGCGCTCGGTCACGTCTTGTGTTGTGCCGGCGATGGCAACGGGGTATCCGGCGCTGTCGGTAATGATTCGGCTGCTGTTTTCGAAGTGCCTGACGGCCCCCGATGGCAGCAACACACGAAAAGCGACGTGATACTGCTTACCCTGTGTCGTGCTATCAACAACGGCGGCGCGCACGCGCTCGCGATCCTCCGGATGTACCCGGGAATAGAAGTGCTCAAGTGTCGTTTGCTCGTCCCGCGGGTATTCAAAAAGACGGATGGTTTCTTCCGAGCACCATACCACCTGGCTACCCAGTACGCGCTCCCAGTTGCCGATGTGCCCAATCTCCTGCGCCGCAACCAAGCGGTCATGCGCGAGTTCGAGCTCGCGGGCCGTTTCGCGTTTACTTGCTTCACGCTCGAAAAATGTCTCGCGCTGAACTTGCGACAGATAAAACGTCATCCAGCCCGCACCCAGCAGCATTAGCGCACTGACCAGAAAGAGAAACGAAAAACGTTCAAGCAAGGGGGCCAGCACTTCGCTCATGTCAATTTTGCTGACCATTGCCCAGGGCGTGTCGGGGATCGGGCGCGTCGCTGCGAGTACGGCGGCTCCCCGGTAATCAACGCCTTCCATGACCCGTGTCTCGCCACGCGCCGCAACGCTTGCGGGTAGGTTGAGCTGGTCGGCCGGCAGCGTCAGGCGCATAGCCGAGCCTTTCTGATGGCGCAGTTCGTTGAGGAAAAGCACATCATTGCCGCGCCGTTCAACCAGCACAGTTTCGGCAGTCTCGCTGGGCAGCGGCCAGGACTGGATCAGGGGGAAGAGAAAGCGCTGCGGGTTAATGCGAAAAACGACGAAGCCAAGCAGGCGCTGCTTGCTGGCGTTGTACAGTGGGGTGACCAGTTCCATGTAGCTGTCCATGCCCATGGAAATTCGCAGGTCGCTGAGTTCAGGCTCCCGGCTTTCGGCAGTTTTGCGCAGTAGCTGTAGCGTCTCTTCGAAAATTGGCAAGGTGTCGGGCGTCGTGGCCAGTACTGTGCCCTGCGGGTCAAGCAAAAGCGCCTCGCGGTAGTCAAAGCGAGTGACATAGCTTTGCAGCCAGGTGTTGATCTGCTCGCGCTGCTCCGGATCGAGACCGAGACGGAGCCAGTCGGCTACGGCAACCCGGACAAAAACATTCTCGCGCAACACGTAAGCGTCACCCAGGCGTTCTTTTCGCCAGTTGGTGATTTGTTGGACCTTGAGGTCAGCGATTGCGGAGAGTTGCTGTTGCGCCTGTTCCTTGATGGCATTGGTCTGGGCGCGATAGAAAATGTAGTCGACCAGACCGATGCCAAGTAGCAGCAGTACAAAGACGACGAGAAGCGTCGCCTGGTTCTTGTTTTTTGGGCGCGAAGTCATCAGGTGCTTTGGGTCAGGAAGGTGATTTTGCTGACACGGGCTATGACCAAGGTAAGTAACGGCTCAATATTACCCTGCCAACTAAGCTTACGCACGGGCGCGCCGCGTCCCGTTGCGGGTTTTGTAGATTCAGCGGCGCCACTTGATTGAGCAACCGATGCTTGCTGTTTGCTCGCACGG
>JBIJCY010000416.1:0-2636 GCA_044344385.1 Rhodocyclaceae bacterium
CGTGTTGATCGGGAAAGACACGCGTATTTCCGGATACATGCTGGAAGCGGCGCTGGAGGCCGGATTTGCGGCGGCAGGCGTTGATGTCTGCCTGGTCGGGCCGATGCCGACACCGGCCATCGCTTATCTCACGCGGGCGTTGCGTCTGCAGGCCGGTATCGTCATTTCTGCCTCGCACAACCCGTATTACGATAACGGCATCAAGTTTTTCTCGGCGCACGGCACCAAGCTGCCCGATGCGATGGAGGCCGAAATCGAGGCGGGGATTGATGCGCCGCTGGTCTGCGTGCAGTCGGCCGATCTCGGGCGCGCGCGGCGCATCAACGATGCTGCCGGGCGTTATATCGAGTTCTGCAAGAGCACGTTCCCAAATGATATGGATCTGCGCGGTCTGAAGATCGTCGTTGATTGCGCGCACGGTGCGGCTTACCACATTGCGCCGCACGTATTGCACGAGCTGGGTGCCGAGGTCAGCACCATCGGCGCCGAGCCGAACGGGCTGAATATCAATGATGAGGTCGGTGCAACGTCGCCGCGCGCGCTGCGTGACGCCGTTCTGGCGCAGCAGGCGGATCTTGGGATCGCGCTTGATGGTGATGGCGACCGGGTGATGATGGTCGATGCCGCCGGGAATATCTACGATGGCGACCAGTTGCTGTTTGCCGTTGTGCGCAGCCGGGCACGGCAGGGCGCAGTGGCCGGGGTGGTCGGTACCTTGATGACCAATCTTGCCTTTGAGCACGCCATGGCCGAATTGAAAGTGCCGTTTGCCCGGGCGGCGGTGGGTGATCGCTATGTCATGGAGATGATGCAGCAGAACGGCTGGTTATATGGTGGCGAGAATTCCGGGCACATCCTCTGCCTCGACCGGCATACCACCGGCGACGGCATCGTTTCGGCCTTGCAGGTGCTGTCTGCGCTGCGTGAATCGGGTGGTGACCTGCAGACGCTCCTAGGTGGGCTGAAGCTCTATCCGCAGAAGCTGATCAATGTGCCGCTGGTCAAGGGCTTCCCGTGGAAAGATCATCCCTTGATCGCGTCTGTGCAGTGTGACGTTGAAGCCGATCTCGATGGCAAGGGCAGGGTGCTGTTGCGCGCTTCGGGCACGGAGCCGTTGTTGCGCGTGATGGTTGAGGGCCGGGATGCCGAAAAGGTGCTTGGCGCTGCCGAGAAGCTTGCTGCAGCGGTGCGTGAGGCAGTTTCATCGTAATGTAACAGAGTCGTAACATTCGCCGGTTAGACTGCTTTTCGTTGCTGCGATACCGCGTGTATTGCAGTCTGAATTGCAGTTTGAACCTACCGGAGAATGTTGCATGAAAGTCACGAAAATTGCTGCCTTGCTGGCGCTGGCTGTGGCCGGTGTTACGGCATCTTCCTCAAGTTTTGCCCAGATCGTCAAAATCGACGGTTCGAGCACCGTTTATCCGATCACCGAAGCCGTTGCTGAAGACTTCCAGAAACTCAAGAAGAACGCGATCAAGGTCACCGTGGGCATCTCCGGTACAGGCGGCGGTTTCAAGAAGTTCTGCCGTGGTGAAACCGATATCTCCAATGCGTCACGTCCGATTCTCGCCAAGGAAATGGATGCCTGCAAAGAAACCGGCATCCAGTATGTCGAACTTCCTATTGCCTACGATGCGCTGACGGTTGTGATTAATCCGCAAAATGATTGGGCTAAAACGCTGACCGTTGCCGATCTGAAAAAGATCTGGGAGCCGGGCGCGCAGGGCAAGCTGAAGAGCTGGAAAGAGGTAAATCCTGAATTCCCGGATGTGCCACTCAAGCTTTATGGCCCGGGTGCTGATTCCGGCACCTTTGATTACTTCACCGAAGCCGTTGTTGGCAAAGCCAAATCATCGCGTGGCGACTATACCGCCTCGGAAGACGACAACGTGCTGGTGCAGGGCGTCTCGCGTGACAAGGGCGGTCTTGGCTATTTCGGTTTTGCCTACTATATTGAAAACCAGAAAAAATTGAAGGCTGTGGCCGTCGATGGTGGCAAAGGTCCGGTTTTGCCTTCGCCGGAAGCGGTGGAAAATGGTACTTATGCGCCGCTGTCGCGTCCGATCTTTATCTACGTCAATGCCAAGTCGATGGACAAGCCGGAGGTCAGGGAATTTATCGAGTATTACCTGAAGAATGCACCGAAGCTGGTCAAGGAAGTGAAGTACGTCCCGCTGCCGCAAAAAGCTTATGACATCGCGGGTGAGCACTTCAAGCACAAGAAGCTTGGCACGGTGTTCGGCGGCAAGGAAGAAGTCGGTCTGAAGATCGAAGACCTGCTTAAGCGCGAAGCCAAGATGTAGTTGTGTGAGCCGCCGTGCCGTCATGTAAATACGACGGCCGGCGATTGTTGACTCCGATTTTGTACAATAGCCTCCTGCCTACTTCAATACTCCATGTCTGCGACTGCCTTGAGCGAATTGCACCAACCCATGATGCCTTCCGATAACGTCAGTGATCGTCTGCTTAAACGGCAGACCCGTCATTTGAGAGAGAAAGCTATCGAAATCGTGCTGCTGTGTGCGGCGCTGGTTTCGGTTGCGACAACGGTCGGCATTGTTTTTATTCTGGTCAAGGAGTCGCTGGTTTTCTTTAGCCACGTATCCTTTTACGATTTTCTGACCGACACACAA
>JBIJCY010000411.1:0-2658 GCA_044344385.1 Rhodocyclaceae bacterium
CCAGTTGGCAAAACCGGTAGCGGCGGGCATCAGCGCGGCAAAGATCATCACCAGCGCATGTACGCCGATCAGCTGATTGAAAAACTCCGGCTGCATCAGTTGCAAGCCGGGCTGGAAGAGCTCGGCGCGCACGGCGAGGATCATTGCGCCGCCAACAAAGAACATAATCATCGCAAAGATCAGGTACATCGACCCGATCTCCTTATGATTGGTCGTTGTCAGCCAGCGCAGGATGCCGGATGGATGGCTGCCGTAGCCGTGCTGGCCGGCGGCTTCTGTTTCGAGAGAACTGGCGTGGCTCATGATGTCTCCTGTTTCTCTGCTTAGCGCAGTGCTTTGATCAGGGCGGGCTGAATCAGATCGCCCTTGTTGTTACCGAAACCGTTGCGCTCGTAGGTGATCACGGCTGCAAGTTCGGTGTCGGTCAGTGTGCTCTTGAAGGCCTGCATGGCGGTGCCGTCCTTGCCGTTCAGCACACGGTCGACATGGCTGTCTTTGATCAGCTTGCCTTCAGGCGAGAGCAGCGGGCCAGTGACAATCTTGCTGCCGGCAATTGCCGGGAAGGCCGGCGGCATGCCCTGGCCGTTCGGCTGGTGGCAGACCGCGCATTGCTTCTCATAGACATCCTTGCCTGCGGCAACGAGTTCGTCCTTGCTCCAGGTCTTGTTGCTACCGGCGGCGGCAGCCGCCATTTCAGCCTTCTTCTCGTCGACCCATGCCAGATACTCGGCTTCGGGAACGGCTTTTACGACCACCGGCATGAAGCCGTGATCCTTGCCGCAAAGCTCGGCGCACTGGCCGCGATAGGTGCCCGGTGTTTCGATATTGACCCAGGTTTCACGCAGGAATCCCGGAATCGCATCGCGCTTGACGGCAAACTGCGGCACCCACCAGGTGTGGATGACATCGGTCGAGGTGAGCAGGATTCGCACCTTCTTGCCAACCGGTAAAACGACCGGGTTATCGACATCGAGTAGATAGTGTTCGCCCTTGGTTTCCTTGTTGGCGATCTGGTCGCGCGAGGTGGCCATGGTGCTGATGAATTTGATGCCGGAATCGGGGTATTCGTACTGCCATTTCCATTGCATCCCGGTGACCTTGAGCACCATGTCTGCCTTGGTCTTGGTGTCTTCCATCTGGATTACCGCGTGATAGGCGGGAATGCCGACCAGAATGTAGTCGATGAAAATCAGGATGGCGAAAGGAACGAGCGCCCAAAGCCACTGTACGGTGCCGGTCGGGCCGGTAAATTTGGCCGGCTGATGGCCAAGGCTTTTCCGGTGCTTGACCATCGAGTAAATCATGATCGCAAACACCACCACAAAAAGGGTGGTGATGATGATCATGAATTCATTGTGGATGTGCAGCGTATTGCGGGCGATGGGCGTAACCGGGGTCGGGAAGTTCCAACTGTAATCTGCGTTCGCCAACGAGGGGAGCAGTGCTGCGAACAGGCCAAGCAAAGGAATGGCTGCACGCAGGCAGGGACGGTGAGGCATCTTCAAGTTTTCTCCTTCCGGTGTTGATTCAGGCTATCGGGCGCCCAGCTCTTGTTTTAACTCTTTGGCCAGCGTCATTTTCTGTTCTTCTGTCAGCAAACTACCTACTTCGATTTCAGTACCTTGCGAGCAAATCAACAGCCGGTGATTGCTCGGCTGCGGCAGCGTGAGGCATTCCAGCCGGGTCCAGTAGGGTTGAAACTCGTGGTGCTCAGTATGTGAGCCAAGCCGCGATTCAACGGTCAACAGACCGGGTTCCAGCGTAATTCGTTCAAAATCACCCGCGTGCATTTCAATTCGGCGCAGTGCCCACCACAAAAGCCCCAGCTCTGCGCCTGCGAAGGGAATCACCGGCCATGCGCCAATCAGCGTAAAAGCAATGCTGATCACGCCGGAAACCACCGCCACAGCGAGCAGCAAGGTTTTGCTTTCAGCTGCCGACAGCGAGCAGTTCGGGCGGGCAAGCCAGATCCTGTTTGCTGAGGGATTTGCCACAAGCAGCGCCATCGTTTACTCCAACGCCCACACGCGCGAGTGCGGGATTTGACATAAATCAATGTTTTTTTGGCGAGTCTAGCACAGGCAATATTCTTTGTAACGAGAATCCATTGCAACTTTATGATTGCAATGGAAAATGTCGAAACGTCTGCTGCTATGCAGCAAAGTTGTATGGAACCAATTGGCAGAGTTTCAAGCGGGATTTCCGGATAAAACCCGGAACGTCATGTTGCGGCGAACCATTTTGTTGGCGCTGCGGGGTGTATCAGTGAGCTTGGTCAGTATGAAAGCAAAGAAGGCCGGATAAACCGGCCTTCTTTGTAATTGCCACTGCTACTGATTACGCGGCGGCAACCAGCGGCGCAAGCTGCGCGCGCATTTTTTGCATGGCTTTGACTTCAATCTGGCGAATGCGCTCGGCTGAAACACCAAATTCGGCAGCCAGATCGTGCAAGGTTGCCGGGTCTTCCTCGTTCAGCCAGCGCGCTTCGACAATCCGGCGGCTACGCTCGTCAAGTTCGCTTAGCGCTGTCTGCAGGCCAGTGCTATGCAGATGGTCACGAGCGCGTGCTTCGAGCACCCGGGTTGGCTCACTGCTGCTATCGGCCAGATAGGCGATTGGCGCAAAAGCCTCTTCACCATCGTCGTCGTTGGCTTCCAG
>JBIJCY010000323.1:0-3635 GCA_044344385.1 Rhodocyclaceae bacterium
CCTTGAACGAAACGTTTCATCCCACCCCCATGCATGTTTCAAAACATGCTTACAGCATAACTCAAGGGCGGTGGGATTTCAAGCGTTTTCACACACTCTGGGCCGGCAACCGCCTGTCAATTGTGGAGATTATTCACGAGACATCAACAATCTTGAGCCCAGCCTTTTGTGCCGCCAAAAGTTGCCGATGGTCGGCCGAAACAAAGGCGTCAGGATCTACGGCGAGAGCGCATGCCACGTGAATAGCATCTATTGCCCGAAGTGGATGCGACTCTAGAAGCAAAATTACTGAATCCATAACGCCCGATGTGATCTGGCAAATGTCCACATCAGCCAGATCTGCCACCGTGTCACTCTTCAATTTCCGGTAATCCGCTTTGGAAAGCTTCTTTTCCCGTACGAGGCGGGACAATGTAGAGATCAGTTCTGGTAGGCAAATAACACTCACGAAGAGACTGTCTGCCTGCTGGCATAACGCCATTACCTTGTCTGCCCCCTGCTCGGCAACATAACGCTTCGCAAAAGCCGAAGTGTCCAGAAACACCTTCACGCCGACTCATCCCGATCGTTCAAAATTTCTCGGCTCAACGACAAGCCTTTGACCGTAAGTGGTGTGGATTGCTTTTTCCATGACGGAACCGCAGGTCGGATAGGCACAATTTCGGCAATCGGTTTCCCGTTGCGAAAAATACGAACCGTATCCCCGGCTTCGACAGCATCAAAGTAATCCTTTGCGTGATTGCGCAGTTCGGTGAACGTGGCTTCTTGCATATATCCCTCTATGTACATAGATGTACATTATGATGCACATGGTTTTCAGCGGTGTCAATGCGTGTTGCGACACGGGGTTGTGCGCATGGCTGAATATTCCAGCGGGCATACCTAAACTGGATGAAAAGAAAATGTAACAGCGAGGGTCCTCCTATGGCCGGAAACTACCCGACGTCATATCACCCCCGCTGACTGGCTCTTAGCCGCCATTGGCACCACAACCGCAATTCCAACCCCAGAACGGGACAGCAGGAAACCCCTTTAGGGGTAAATAGCCATTTTTCTTTGTGCACTGTCCGTCTTGGTGATCTTGGCGCCTTGGTGTTCCGAACTTTTTTGACTGCCTACTGCCGAGTTGCCACTCTCACCAAAGCGCACCTCAAGCCTTGCAGCCACGCGCCGGGTCGGCGAGTGCCTTCCAGGCGATTCCGGTGACCTTGTTTTCCAGCCCAACCACTTTGCGCAAATAAATGTCCTGCACCGGATTGTGCGCTTTCGACATCGTCCACACGCCGCGCGGGCTATCGATCTTCGAGCTTTCCATCGCCTTGATGATGCCCGTTTTGGCGCCCGTGTCGCCCTTCACTGCGTTAATCCCGGAAGCGTAAAGCAGGCCGGCATCGTAACCCTGAACCGCGTAGACGTCGGGTTGCATCTTGAAGGCCTTGGCATATTCGAGACGGAAGCTGTTGTTGCGTGGCGTATCAATGCCATCACCGTAATGCAGGGTGGTCTCGATGCCCTGCGCTGCATCGCCTTGCGCTTCGAGGACGCCATCGGTCAGGAAACCGCTGCCGTAAAGCGGGATCTTGCCCTTGAGGCCGGCCGCTGCGTAATCCTTGACGAACTTCGCCGCGCCACCACCAGCAAAAAATGCCACCACAGCGTCGGGTTTGATCGAGGCAATTTCAGTCAGCAATGCCTGAAACTCGACTTGCGGGAAAGGCAGGAATAGCTCCTTGACGAGTTTGCCACCCTCCTGCTCGAAGCCCTCCTTGAAGGCCTGCATCATCTCTTCGCCGGCGGCATATTTCCAGGTAATAAACACGGCCGTCTTGTGGCCGCGCTGCTTGAGAACTTTGCCGAGCGGGTACGTCGTCTGCCAGTTTGAAAAGGAAGTGCGGAAAATGCCCGGCGCACAGAGCGGCCCGGTCACGTCATTGGCGCCGGCGTTCGGGCAGATCATCAGGGTGCCGGCATCACGCGCAACACGCGCCATACCAACGGCAACGCCGGAATGCACCGTACCGAGAATCAGATCGACCTTGTCGCGCTGAATCAGCTTGTTGGTGTTCTCCGGCGCTTTCGCCGGGTTGGATTCATCGTCAACGACAATGTACTCGACCTCGCGGCCGCCAAGCTTGCCGCCCTGCTGCGCGATGGCCAGTTTGAAACCGTTGGTGATCGCATTGCCAAGCTGGGCAAAGGTACCGGTATAAGGCAGCATCAGGCCGAGCTTGAGTTTGGACTGCTGTGCAAAAGCAAAGCGTGCCGGCAGCAGGCTGCCGAGTGCGGCAGCACCGCCCAGTGCCGCAGTATTTTTGAGAAAGTCTCTACGATTATCGTTATTCATGTCTCGCTCCTCTTTTGTTGAACAACCCTACACGGGGATCACAGCAGAACGGAGCATTCTAACCCTGTCGCTGGCGTAATTTGTAGCGCTGAATTTTGCCGGTTGCGGTTTTCGGCAACTGCTCGACAAATTCGATGCTGCGAGGGTATTTGTAGGGCGCGAGCAGCGACTTGACGTGCTGCTTGAGCTCTTCAATCAGCGCCGGTGAAGATTTCTGCCCCGGTTTGAGTACGACGAAGGCCGCTGGCTTGACCAGCTTATCCTCATCTTCCTGCCCGACCACCGCGGCTTCAAGCACCGCAGGATGCGTAATCAGGGCTGATTCAACCTCAATCGGCGACACGTAAATACCGCTCACCTTGAGCATGTCGTCGCTGCGCCCGGCGTAGATGTAATAGCCGTCCGCGTCGATCGAATACTTGTCACCGCTGCGCGTCCACGACCCCTGAAAGGTGGCACGGCTTTTCTCACGGTTGTTCCAGTAACACATTGCGCTGGTCGGGCCACAAATCTGCAACTCGCCAACTTCGCCCTGCGCCACCGGCTGACCACTTTCGTCGACTACACGCATCTGGTAACCCGGCACCGGCTTGCCGGAGCTGCCGTAGCGCACCTCACCGGGGCGGTTGGACAGAAAGATATGCAGCATCTCGGTCGACCCGAGGCCGTCGAGAATCTCGACGCCGAGATGTTCCGTCCAGCGCCGGCAAACATCGGCCGGTAGCGCCTCGCCCGCCGAAGCGCAGCGACGCAAGCGTAGTTCTCCTTTGACCGGCAGATCGGGGTGCGCCAGCAGTGCTGCGTAAAGCGTTGGCACACCATAGAAGAGGGTCGGCTGGTGTTTACGCAGCAGAGCAAAAACCGACGCCGGATTGGCCCACGAGGCCATCAGAATCGCCGTTGCGCCCACCGACATCGGGAAGGTCAGCCCGTTACCCAAGCCATAGGCAAAGAACAACTTGGCCACCGAATAGGTCACATCGCTTTCTTCAATGCCCAGCACCGGCCGGGCATACAGCTCGGCTGTCTCGATCAGGCTGGAATGCACGTGAACCGTACCCTTCGGCAAACCGGTCGAACCCGATGAGTAGAGCCAGAAACACATGTCATCGGCGGTCGTCGGCGCCGGCTCAAATACGGGGCTGGCAGCGGCCAGCAGATCGGCAAACGCGAGATGCCCACTCGCATCGCCATTGGAGACGATCACCCGCTGCAAATGCGGCAGCTTGCCAAGCAGTGGCGCGAAGGAAGGCAGCAGCGCCGCCGAAACGACCAGCACATGCGCGCGGCT
>JBIJCY010000325.1:0-3624 GCA_044344385.1 Rhodocyclaceae bacterium
AGATTTTCGCGAGCTTCGTCGAGCCGGCCGAGGTCAATCAGCGCCACCGCATTGTCCGACAGGGTATGCAGTGCGGCGAGCGGCTGGTTGAGTTCGTGCGTAATGCCGGCGGCCATCTGCCCGAGCACCGCAAGCTTGCCGGCCTGCACGGCGTCGTCGCGCGTTTCGCGCAGGATGGCCTCGGTACGTTTGAGCGAATCGAGCTTGCCGGAAAGGTCGGCGGTGCGTTCGGCGATGCGCTGTTCGAGTTCGGCGTGCGCAACGCGCAGCGCTTTGTCGGCGGCCAGTAATTCAACGCGCCGGCGGCGGCGCAGCCGGTAATAGACAACAATGACGATCAGGAAAGCGGTGGCAAAACCGGCGGCGACGCCGGCGCCACGCGCTGCGCGTTCGGCTTCGTCCGGACTGGCCAGCAGCACCAGCCGCCAGCCTTGCCGGCCGACGTTGCGCGACTGCAAAAACAGTCGTTCGGTCGGTTGTTGCGGCAGGGTGATTCGCACCAGAGAGGTACTGCCCGCCAGATCCTCGCCGGCGATCAGCGGCGCCAGCGGATGCTCGGCATACTGGCGCGCCTCGGCCAGCCGGGCGCGCGCCGCAGCGTCAAGCGGCGCCAGCGTGTGATAGCGCCACTCAGGGCGCGACGCAAGAAAAACCACGCCGTCGGCGTCGGCCAGCAGCACGCGGTCGCCGCTGCGCGCCAGCGCCTGCTCGAAGGCATCAAGGCTGACCTTGATGGTTACCGCACCGGCAATGCGTTCTTTCAGCCGCAGTGGCGCAGCGAGAAAATAACCCGCCTCGCCGGTGGTCGCGCCGATGCCGTAAAAACGCCCGAGGCGACCATTGATCGTTTCGCGGAAATACGGTCGATAGGCGTAATTCTGGCCAACAAAAGAGCGCGGCAAACGCCAGTTGCTCGCCGCCACTGTTTCGCCTTTGAGGTCGATCAGGTAGGCAGCGGTGATTGCCGCGTCGCCCTGCACGGTTTCCAGGTAATGATTGGCGGCCTTGCGTCGCGCCGGGTCGTTGGGCTTGTCGAGCAGATCGGCCAGATCGCGCTCAAGGGCGAGCAGCCAGGGCAGCGCCTCGTAGCGATCCAGCGCACCTTCAAGCGAAACGGCGTAGAACTCCAGACGCTGCGCCGCGTTATTGCGCTCACCTTCAAGGTAACTTCCAAGAAACAGCCGATGTACCGCCCAGCCGACGAGCAGGCAGGCAAACAGCGCCAGCCCGATGGGCAGCAGGGAACGGCGGCGCGGCGATTGGCGAGTCATCGGCATTCGCCTATCGTAACCAAAAATCAGGCCGCCGCCTGCGACAGCGTGTCAATCAACGGCGGCCAGCAGCATTTCATCGGCGGCGTGGCGCTGCTGCTCTTCCATGACCAGCCGGCCCAGCTCACGCTTCAACTCGTTAAATTCGGCAGATGCCGGATCGCGCGGGCGCGGGATGGTGACCCGCTCGTCGCGCTTAATGGTGCCCGGTCGGTAGGTCATGACAACGATGCGGTCGGCCAGATAAATCGACTCCTCAATTGAATGGGTGACAAAAACAATCGTCTTGCCAAAAGCCTTCCAGATGCGCAACAACTCGTCCTGAAGATTGCGCCGGGTCAGCGCGTCGAGCGCACCAAAAGGCTCGTCCATCAACATGATCGGCGAATCGATGGCCAGCACTCTGGCAATCGCCACGCGCTGCCGCATGCCGCCCGACAGGTCCTTCGGGAAGCGCTCGCGGAAGTCAGAGAGGTTTAGCGTGTCGAGCAACTGGTCGACCTTCTCGCCGATCGCTTTCTTGTCCAGACCCTGCACTTCAAGGCCGAAAGTAATGTTCTGCGCGACGGTCATCCACGGGAACAGCGCGTACTCCTGAAAGACCATGCCACGGTCCGGCCCGGGAGCAACGATCTTTTTTCCGTCGACCCGAATCTCGCCGGCCGAGGGCAGAGAGAAGCCAGCCATGGCGTTGAGCAGTGTTGATTTGCCGCAGCCCGACGGGCCGAGCAGACATACAAATTCACCTTTATTGATTTCGAGATTGATGTCCTTGAGGGCAATTACTTCGCGATCCGGCGTGCGAAACACCTTGTTAACGCCACTGACGCTGATGTGCTTTTCCATGTTTGTAGTCTCCGTAATTTGTGTGTTTTCAGCGGATCAGTGCGCCGCTCTTGCCGATCATGGTCAGCTCGACGAACTGCGAGCCCTCGTGCCGGCCGGATGTCAGATTGATCACAAAGCCGCCAAGCTCGAACGGTGCACTCTCCAGCGCCTTGATCAGTGCCGCCCGGTCGGTTTTCGGTGCGGCCCGGCGTAGTGCTTCAACGAGTACGCGGCCATAGATATAGCCTTCAAGGCTGCTCACCGTGGGTTCGCTACTCCCTGCATATTTTTTCAGCACCGCCTGATATTCGCGCGTCAGCGGCAACACGCCCGACGTGGGAAACGGTACGACCTGCGCAATGGCCAGACCGTGTGCTTTTTCCGTGCCAATCGACGCAACGATCTCGCGATCATTGTTGACTGAGACGGCATAGATCGAAGCCAATCCACCTTTTTCGCGGTAAGCGCTGACGAAAGCTGCCGTGGCCTTTGAATTGGCCACCAGAATGATCGACGTCAGCTCTTTTGCAGCAAGCATGGCGCTAACCGCAGCCTCGACTTTCGTCGTATTTTTCTCATAGATGCCGGTCGCCTGCAAGACCAGTTTGCGCGTCGCTAGTGAGTTTTTCAGCGCGGCAAATCCGTCTTCGCCGAAGGCATCGTTCTGATACATCACGCCGAAGCGCGAACCACCGACGGCACTCGCCACCTCGACCAGTTTGTCGACTTCGGCGGCGTAGGAAGCGCGCAGATGGAAAACAAGCGGGTGCGCCGGCCAGCGCAGATCGCTCGCGCCAGTGCGCACGCCGATCAGCGGCACACCGAGCTCGTCGAGCACCTTGCCTTGCTGCAGCGCCGCCAGATTGCCGGTGCCGACCAACCCGATCAGCGCCACGGGTTTGTCCGCTGCTGATTCACGCACCAGGCGAACTGTTTCCTCCACCTTGTAGCCGTCGTCCTTGCTGATCAGCCGGATCTTCTGGCCGGCAACGCCGCCCTTGTTGTTGGCGTCCTGGATCGCCAGCTGCAAGCCTTGCTGAACCAGCTTGCCGGTGTCGGCAAGCGGCCCGCTAAATGGCGCGACCTGCACCACCGTCAATTCCGCACAGGCCAGCGATGGCAATAGCAGAACACCGACAATGGCGGCTGCGCATCGTAGCCCGCTGATCGTCTTTGTCATGATCGCCTCCTCAGTGCTCAAGGCCGCGGTGCCAGCGCAGCAGGTGATTATTCAAGTGGCTCACTGCGCTGTCGATGGCCAGCCCGAGCAGGCCGATGGTGATCATGCCGGCGATGATTTTGTCCGACCACATGAACTCGCGCGCTTCAAGGATGCGGAAGCCGAGGCCGTCATTAACCGCGATCATTTCGGAAACGATGACGACGATAAACGCGGTACCGATGCCAATGCGCACGCCGGCGAGGATGTACGGCGTGGCAGCCGGCAGGATGACGCGGGTGAACATCGTCCACTGCCCGACGCCAAGGTTGCGCGCCGCACGCAGGTAGATGCCGTCGACATGGC
>JBIJCY010000324.1:0-3624 GCA_044344385.1 Rhodocyclaceae bacterium
GAAGTCTGTGGTGCTCTGCATCTTGCCCGGTGCGGTGTAGGCAGCAATCGACTTGGTGTCGAGCGAGGCCGGGTCGATGTTCATACCGTTACCCGGCCCGACCAGATTGACGATAACCAGACCGACGATCAGCGCAATGGTACTGACCACTTCAAAATAGAGTAGCGCCAGACCGCCCGTCTTGCCGACCTTCTTCATGTCCTCCATGCCGGCAATGCCAACAACCACGGTACAGAAGATAATTGGCGCGATGATCATTTTGATCAGCTTGATGAAGCCATCGCCTAGCGGCTTCATCGCGGCACCGGTTTCCGGCAGAAAATGCCCGAGTAGCACCCCTAAGGTGATGGCGGTAATCACCTGAAAATAGAGCGATTTATAGATCGGCTTGGCGTTGGTCATCGTAGTTTCCCAAAAATTATTCGTTTCGCACGGCCTCCCCGGAAAACACGATCTGACGCATCGGAGAAGTTGCGGCATCATCGAAGGAATCGAATGCCGGAACAATTACGGCTATCCACATTGCGGATATCCACAACTTGACCCGGCGCCCATGCCCGCCAAAGGGCGCAGGCAAGCATCACCTGGTGCTAAAATGCCCCGCTGGCATCACCCCATCTCACCCTCCAAAAATCCCTCTTTGATGCGCCAACTGATCCTCGAACTGCTGCCGGAAGCCGCCCCAAGCCTGGACAATTTTGTCGCCGGCGGGAATGGCGAGGCGATGACCGGGCTCGCTGCATGGCTTTTGCCGGAAAACCGGGAACACTTGCTGCTCCTCTGGGGCGAAAGCGGTGCCGGCAAAACACATCTGCTGCGCGCCAGTGAAGCGCGCTACCTTGATGCCAGCAGCGACCCGGGCCTGACAGGGATTGGTGAAGCGCTCGATTTCTACGCGATCGACAAAGTCGAGGCGCTCAATGAAACGGGGCAGATTGCACTGTTCAATCTTTTCAACCGTCTGCGCGCTGCAGGCGGTCGTTTGCTCGTTGCCGCCACCGTACCGCCGCTGCAACTCAAGCTGCGCGAGGATTTGCGCACCCGCTTGGGCTCCGGGCTAGTTTATCGCCTGCTGCCGCTGACCGATACGGAAAAAACCGATGCGATTAGAGCGCAAGCAATAGCGCGCGGCCTGCGTTTGCCGCCGGACGCACTTAATTACCTGTTCGCCCGCGCGCCGCGCGACATGCGCAGCCTGACGGCCTTCATGACGGCGCTTGATCGTTATTCGCTGGAACACAAGCGCCCGATCACGCTGCCGCTGCTGCGCGAAGTACTGAACGAAGCACCGCAAACCCCACTGGATATTTGAAATGCACCTTGCCCTCTTTGACCTCGACAACACCCTACTCGCCGGAGACAGCGATTTTGAGTGGGCGCAGTTCCTGATTTCCAAAGGCGTTGTCGACCGCGAATTGCATGAAGCGAAGAACCGCGGCTTCTTTGACGACTACAAGGCCGGTACGCTCGACATTCACGCCTTTCTCGACTTTCAGTTGCAGCCGCTGGCGCGCCACGCACGTGCCGAACTCGATGCCTGGCATCGCGAATTCATGACGACGCGCATTCTGCCGATTGCCGGCGACAAAGCACGTGCGCTGGTGCGCAGCCATCTGGACAGCGGTGCGCTGTGCGCTGTTGTCACCGCGACCAACAGCTTCGTCACAGCGCCGATTGCGCGCGAGTTCGGCATCCCGCATCTGATCGCCACCATCCCGGCGCAAAAGGCCGGCCAATTTACCGGCCAGCCACGTGGCACGCCCTCTTTCCGTGAGGGAAAAATCAGCCGCGTTGAAGACTGGCTCGAATCAATGGGTCTATGGTGGAGCAGCTTCGAACGCAGCTGGTTCTACAGCGATTCGCACAATGACCTGCCGCTGATGGGCAGAGTCAGCGATCCGGTGGCCGTCGATCCGGACGAAAAGCTGCACGCCCACGCCATCGCCGCCGGCTGGCCGATACTGAGCCTGAGAGATTGAGGAGAATCACATTAAAATCTACCGCAGAGGCGCAGAGACGCAGAGGCAACGCAGAGAAGAGCGAAAACATCGAGAACTCTTGTTTTTCTCTGCGTTACCTCTGCGAACCTCTGCGCCTCTGCGGTGAGCTTTTTTCAAACACTCTCGTCAGATAACCGCCTGATTTCCGGCAGAACATCCGCTATCATGGCGTTCTTTTGCCGTACTGCACCATAACAAGAAACGAGCAATGATTCGTAAATTCATATCCCGCGTCCTTGGACGCAAGCCGCCCGGCGCCCATGGCGAGCCGGCAGTCCTCCCCGTAGGCAAGCACGGCGTGCGCCGTGACAGCATCAGCAGCGGCAGCCGGCGTACGGTTGAAACATTGCAGGAACATGGTTATCTCGCCTACGTCGTCGGTGGCGCGGTGCGCGACCTGCTGGCCGGCTTCACGCCCAAGGATTACGACGTGGCAACCAATGCAACACCCGAACAGGTGCGCCACTGTTTCCGCCGCTCGCGCATCATCGGCCGGCGTTTCCAAATCGTCCATGTATTGATGGGGTCGGAAACCATCGAGGTCACGACCTTCCGCGGCCATCACAGCGAAGCGGACAAGGGGACTGCCAAAAACACCAGTCATCACAACAGCAAGGCGCACACTGATGCGCAGGGCCGTGTGCTGCGCGACAATGTGTTCGGCAACCAGATGGAAGATGCGGCGCGCCGCGACTTTACAGTCAACGCGCTGTACTACGACCCGGTATCGGAAACGATCATCGACTATCACCACGGCCTCGCCGATATCAAGCAGAAAACCCTGCGCATGATCGGCGACCCGCCCACGCGCTACCGCGAAGACCCGGTGCGAATGCTGCGCGCCGTGCGCCTCTCGGCCAAACTCGGCCTAACCATCGACCCTGCGACTGCCCGGCCGATTCGCGAAATGTCCGAGCTGATCGGCAACGTGCCGCCGTCGCGCCTCTTTGACGAGATGCTCAAGCTGCTCACTTCCGGTTACGCCGTGAAGTGCGTCACCCAATTGCGCGCCGAGGGCCTGCATCACGGCCTGTTGCCGCTACTCGACGTGATTCTCGAACAGCCGCTCGGCGAACGTTTCGTCATGCTGGCGCTGGAGAGCACCGACCGGCGCGTGCGGGAAAGCAAACCGATCTCGCCCGGTTTCCTCTTTGCCACCCTGCTCTGGCACGAAGTGCTGGCCAAGTGGGCAGCAATTCAGGCACGCGGCGAACGCGGCATTCCGGCGCTGTTTCTGGCGATGGACGAAGTGCTCGATGTGCAAGCCGAAAAGCTCGCCATCACCCGCCGCATCGCCGGCGACATCAAGGACATCTGGGCATTACAGCCTCGCTTCGAACAACGCTCGGGCAAGCGCCCGTACGGCGTGCTCGAGCAGCCTCGCTTCAAGGCCGGCTACGACTTCCTGCTGTTACGCGGCGAGTCGGGCGAAATTGATAGCGAAATCAGCGAATGGTGGACCGATTTTCTCGACGCCAACGATGAAGACCGTGCGGCCATGCTGCTGCCACAACAGCCAGGCGAAGCGAAAAAGCGCCGGCGTCGCAAGCGCAAGCCTGCTGGCGGTGGTGTGCAAGAGTCGGGCAACCCGGAATAACGCGCGAAACCGCGCGAAAAACAGGCG
>JBIJCY010000327.1:0-3617 GCA_044344385.1 Rhodocyclaceae bacterium
CGCCAGATCGGTATAGCCGGAATAGGCAATACCGCGCCGCTCCGCCCAGTTACCGACGGCACCAATATCGATGTTGATAAAGGCGCAAACCATGTCGCGCTGATCACCAAAAACAACGGCTTCCTTGACGTGCTGGAAGAACTTGAGTTTGTTCTCGATATAGTTTGGCGCGTACATCGCACCGTTCGACAGCTTGCCGACATCCTTGGCGCGATCGATGATTTTCAGATGCCCTTCATCGTCAAACATGCCGGCATCACCGGTCATGAAATAACCGTCGGCGTTGATCGACTCAGCGGTGGCATCCGGCCGCTTGTAATATTCCTTGAGCAGCATCGGCCCCTTGACGAGAATCTAACCGTTGTCAGCGATTTTGACCTCGACACCCGGCGCCGGCTTGCCGACGCTGTCAAACTTGATCTGGCCATCCGGCTGCAAACAAACGTAGGCGCAGGTCTCGGTCTGACCGTAAAGCTGCTTGAGGTTGATGCCGATCGAACGATAGAAACGGAACAGATCCGGGCCGATTGCCGCACCCGCCGTATAAGCGACACGCACCCGGCTCAGGCCGAGGACGTTTTTCAGCGGGCCGAAGACAAGGATATCGCCCAGCGCGTAGAGCAGACGGTCGCCCAGCGCAACCGGCTTACCGTCAAGCACGTCTGAACCACAACGCCGCGCTACTGCCATGAAGTAATGAAACAGCTTCTGCTTCATTGCGCTGGCGTCTTCCATGCGAATCATCACCTGCGTCAGCAGATTCTCAAAAACACGTGGCGGCGCAAAATAGTAAGTTGGTCCGATCTCGCGCAGATCGGTCATCACCGTCTCGCCGGACTCCGGGCAGTTGATCGTAAAACCGGTCACCATCGCCTGCGCAAAAGAGAACAGATGATCGCCCACCCAGGCCATTGGAAGATAGGAAAGAATATCTTCATCAGCCGTCAGGCGATCGAACTCGACCCCGCCGCGTGCGGCACTAATGAAGGCATTGTGCGTCAGGCAAACACCTTTCGGCTTGCCAGTGGTGCCCGACGTATAGAGCATGACGCTGGTGTCATCAAAGGCGCCGAGCGCCACTTCATCATCAAGAAAACCGGGGTGATTCTGGTTATGAATGCGCCCCATCGCCATCAATTCTTCGATGTCGTGAATAAAGGGCTGGTTGTAATGGCGCATGCCGCGCGCATCGTCATAAACAATGTGCTCAAGCTGCGGCATTTGCTCCTTCAACTCAAGCAGCTTATCAACCTGCTCTTGATCCTCGACCAGCGCGAAGCGGATGCCGGCATCCTGCAGCACAAAGAGCATTTCGTTAGCGACGGCATCCTGATAAAGCGGAACCGGCACGCCACCCAGACACTGCACGGCGGCCATCGTCATGTACAGACGCGGCCGGTTGTCGCCAATAATTGCCAGATTGTCGCCTCGCTTAAAGCCCATCTCGGCCAGACCACAGGCCAGCGCGCGAACGTGTTCAGCGACGTCGTTCCAGGTCCAGGATTGCCAGATACCAAGATGCTTTTCGCGCATCGCCGTTTTCGCGCCGCGCACTTGAGCATGGTAGAACAACAGGCGGGGGAAAGTATCCCCTGCCCTGGAAGAAGCCATCTCTGGCATTTTGTCCCCTCCGGGTCGTTAAGCTGCCATCAGTGTGGCAGGTCGTTATTTGTCGTCATATAAAAGCTGACGGTGATTCTAGTCGTTATTTGGCAACAACAATTGCGCACTGCAACATGGCGAAGAAACTGATATTGGACTCAGTTTAAGGCGGCTTGCGAACTATAATTGTCACCCATCTGACAATTGGTAAAAAAATGCTGACTTTGAGCGAGATGCTGCATGCCTCTGCCTGGGCGCGGGCGCTGACGGAAGAAGAACTCAAACAGGTCAATGCCGGCATCGTCGTGCGCACGATTCCGGCGGGCGGGTTTGTCTGTATGAAGGGCGAACGGGTCGATTACTGGATGGGTATCGTTGACGGGCTGGTCAAAATGGCCAGCAACTGGAGCACGGGCAAAACTACAACGTTCACCGGCCTGTCGGCGGGCGGCTGGTTTGGCGAAGGCTCGATGCTGAAGACCGATGCGCGCCGCTACGATGTCGTCGCACTGCGTGAGTCGCAGGTTGCCTACATGAACCGCAGCACCTTTCAATGGTTGCTTGACCACAGCATTCCCTTCAACCGTTTTCTGATCATCCAGCTCAACGAGCGACTCGGCCAATTTATCGGCATGATGGAACATGAACGCCTCCTCGATACCGACGCCCGCCTTGCCCGCTGCCTGGCCTCGATGTTCAACCCGGTCCTCTACCCCGGCATCAGCCGAGAGATAAAAATCTCGCAGGAAGAAATCGGCTTCCTCGCCGGCATCTCCCGCCAACGGGTCAATCAGGCCCTACGCAAACTTGAGGACGCAGCCTTGTTGCGCATCGACTACGGCAGCATCACCATTCTTGACCTCGACGGGCTGCGCTGCTTCGGCGAATAAACATCGCGGCCCAGCAACGAGTTCATCGCATCAACCGCCCACTATTGCTAACAATCGTCACCTCGGCAAACCGTGAGCCCAGGCGCTCACTGCCGGAATACGCGACAGCAAAGCCACCAGCATCATAAAGACGCATGCTCTCAAATGCGCCGACCAGCTTCTCGCGAGACAATTGGGGGCCCGCGCGGCGCAAGCCCTCAACCATCACCTTGGCGGCAATATATCCTTCAAAGGTCGTGTAGGTGGCGCCGGCTTTGGGCTGCATGTCCTTCGGCAAGGTATCAAATTCGCGCACCAGCGGGGTCGAGCTGCTCCACGGATAAGGCACAACCTGCGACAGCGCAATACCTGCCGCCTCCTTGCCAAGTTCCGTCTGCAGTGCCTTGTAACCAACCACCGACAAGGCAAAGAACTGAGGCAAGCGGCCGGCAAGGCGCATCTGCTTGACGAAAGCCGCCGTCGGCTTGTAGGTGCTGATCATCACCACCGCCTGCGGCTCGGTTGCACCAATGGCCTTAACCGCCTCGGAGACATCATTTTTTGTCTTGTCGTAAACTCCGGTGGCGAGCACCTTCAACTGGCGTTTTTTCAGCGCGTTTTCAACGCCCGCCAGACCCGCCTTGCCAAAAGCGTCATCCTGATAAAACACGGCGATACGGTTGATGCCCAGCGTCGTCAGCTGATCAACGATTTTCTCGGTTTCATCGCCGTAGCTCGCGCGCAACCAGAAGGTATTCGGCGACACCTGTGCGCGCAGCGCATCGGACCCGGTATAAGGCGCCACTGAAGGCACATTGCGTTCATTGATCAGCGGCAGTAGCGCCGCGTAATTGGCGCTGCCGAACATGCCAAAAAATGCAAAAACGTTATCCTGGTCGAGCAGTTTTTTCGCATTCTCGACCGATTTATCAACCACGTAGCCATCATCAATGGTCACCAGTTCGATACGCCGGCCATGTACGCCACCCTTGCTATTGATCCACTTGAAATAGGCCAGCGCGCCATCGCGGTACTCGCTGCCAAGTTCGGCAAGCGGGCCTGTTAGCGGCAGGGATTGCCCGAGCTTGATCACATTACCTTGTTGCGCCAGTGCCAAAGCTGGCATCAGCAGCAGCGAAAAAAACA
>JBIJCY010000058.1:0-12542 GCA_044344385.1 Rhodocyclaceae bacterium
CGCCGATTTCCTTGCGCGAGTTGTTGCAGGGCGGGTTAGACGAAGCGAGTGCGGTGCGCAAGCTGTCACGCGTCTTGCGCGTGCATTTTCGCCGCCAGCGGCAGATGGCCATCGGACCGGATCTGTCGCATCGCAATATGCAGGTCGATGCAGTACTTGAGTCGGCACCGGTACGCGCTGCGATTGCCGGCGAAGCAACGCGTCTCGAAATCACAGCGGTGGCGGCTGAACAGCGGGCGCGGCGTTTCGCGCTGGAGATCGCCTCGGACTATTCCTACGGCGTGGTGCGTGCGCTGGAGCTCTTTCTGACCTGGTTGTGGACGCGTCTTTACGATGGCGTCGAGCTGCGCAACATTGAGGTCGTGACGCATATCGCCGCCGGCCAGGGCATTGTTTACGTACCCTGCCACCGCAGCCATATCGATTACCTCCTGCTCTCCTACATCATCCATCGCAATGGTCTGACCCCGCCGCATATTGCGGCGGGAGCCAATCTCAACATGCTGATCGTTGGCAGTCTGCTGCGCCGGGGCGGGGCTTTTTTCCTGCGCCGCAGCTTCAAGGGCGAGCCGCTTTATGCGGCGGTTTTCCACGAATACCTGCACCTGATGATCGCGCGCGGCTTTCCGCTGGAATATTTTATCGAGGGCGGGCGCAGCCGCAGCGGCCGCATGTTGATGCCGAAGGCCGGCATTCTCGGCATGACGGTACGCAGTTTTGTCCGCGAACACACGCGACCGCTGGTTTTTGTCCCGGTCTATATCGGCTACGAAAAAATCATTGAGGGCAGCACCTACATTGGCGAGCTGGCCGGTAAGCCCAAGAAGAGCGAATCGCTGTGGGGCGTCTTGCAGAGCGTGCGCAAAATCAAAAGAGTGTTTGGCAAGGTGCACGTCAATTTCGGCGAACCGCTGCCACTCGCCGCTTTTCTCGATCAACACCGTCCCGGCTGGGCGGCCGAGCCTGCCGATCAGGCGACAGACTGGCCACGCGAAGCGACGCGCTGTGCCGCCGCCGAACTGGCCCGGCGCATCAACGAAGCCGCGGTACTCAATCCGGTCAACCTGATCGCGCTCACCCTGCTGTCGACGCCTAGACATACGGCTGACGAACAAGGATTACACCGTTTGCTTGCCCACTATCAGGCACTCGTCGCCGAAGCACCCTACTCGCCGGTGACCATCCCCTGCCCGCTGGATGCCCGGCAAATCGTCAGTTATGGCGAACGGCTCGGCATTGTCGAGCGCCTGACTCATCCCTTGGGTGACCTGATTCGCGTTACTGAGGGGCAGGCGCCCCTGCTTGCCTATTTTCGCAACAACGTTCTGCACCTCTTTGCCCTGCCGGCGCTGATCGCCTGCCTGCTGAGCCACAATCGCCGCCTCGATACGAGCCGTGTCATGGAGGCGGTTGCCGGGATTTACGGCCTGATGCGCGCCGAGTTTTTTTTGCGCCGGTCGGCTGATGAATTGCCAGCAGCCATCCAAAAGGTGCTCGCCGTCTTCGTCGAACGTGGCCTGCTGCGCCGTTCGGCCGAATCCGGCCGGCTGGCCGCGCCGGAAGCCAATAGCCAGGAGTTTGCCGAATTGCGCTTACTTGGCGAGACGATGCGACCGACGCTGGAACGCCATTTCCTAACCCTTGCCCTGCTACAGCGCTGCGGCTCGGGCAGCCTGACACGGTGTACGCTGGAGGAGGATTGTCATCTGCTGGCACAGCGCCTTTCCCTGCTCTACGAATTCAATACACCCGAGCTGTCGGAAAAAACAATGTTTGCCGTGCTGATCACCAATCTGATCGAGGGCGATCTGTTGCATGAGGACGAATCCGGCTGGCTGCATTTTGACCAGCGCATCACGACACCGCTGGCGCATGCCGAACTGGTGCTCTCAGCCGAAGTGCGACAGGCGATCCGGCGTATGGCCGGGGCAGGTGTAACGATTTAGTCCGGGCACGGGGTGTTGAGTGCCACTCTCTATCTGCGCTGTTGCAGCATTCAATTTTGCGGCTATTTGACAAATTTCATATTAATCAATAGACTTCGTATTTGTTGCGTTGCAACAAATATCGTTTGGATGTTGTTTGTCCCCACCGCCCCACGGTGAGCGTGCTGCCAGCCTGACCCGGCGGCCCGGCGATATCCTTTCACTGCAAGCAAGTTTTGCATCCGCGCCTGTGAGCGTTTGTCGCGTCCTGTATCTGGTTTCAAGTGACGTGGCGACTATTTCAGAAAAGGAGAGCACATGTCTGCAACGATTACGCTCAATGCCCCGGTGGCACGTAACATCAACGCCACCTCGAGCCTCGTTCAATTAGCTACGATGATTGCCGGCCTGTTGCTGGCGATCGTATTTTTCAATGCGTCTGCCGGCAAAACGCTGGTCAGCGAAATCCTGATGGCTGAAGTCAGCGTGCAGGCTGAAGTTGTCGCCGCCGATTCGTCTGTCGAAGCGGATGATGATGTCGAAGCACTCACTCCGTCGATGCGTGGTGCGCTGGACTATGTCACCCGTCGCTACCGGGTATCGCAGAAAGCCCTGTTGCCGATTTTTGAGGCCGCCCAGCTAACCGGGCGTGAGCACGGCCTCGACCCCTTGCTGATTGTCGCAATCATCGGTATCGAGTCCGGCTTCAATCCGCTTGCCGAAAGTTCCATGGGCGCGCAGGGTTTGATGCAGGTCATCCCCCGCTTTCATCAGGACAAGTTGCCGGAAGGCGCCAGCGATAGCTCTTTTCTTGATCCGGTCATTAACGTTCAGGTGGGTGTGCTGGTGTTGCAGGAAGCGATTCGCCGGCGTGGCAGCCTGATTGGCGGCCTGCAACAGTACGCCGGCTCCTCGGATAGCGAAGGCGCTTACGCCAGCAAGGTGCTGGCTGAGAAGAAGCGACTGGAGCAACCAGTACGCCGTATCACCGTCGCCGGTATTTGACCGGCAGGCGGGCAAAGCCCGCCTGTTTTTCCCTGTATCAAGCGCTTCCCGCTTTAGCCCCGGCCGGGTCCGCCCATACCAAAGCGCCCGATCTTGTCCTTGAAGAACAGACGCGCCTTTTCCTTTTGTTCAGGATTGAGGCTGTCATAGACGGCCAGCCAGCGGTCACGATTGGCCACATGCTGTTGGTGACCGGCGTCACGGGCTTCATCCATCTGCTTCATCACCGCACGCAAGTCGGCGCCAGGTTGCTCGAGGGCCGCCATCGCTGCTTCGCGCTGTTTCTGCATCTTTTCGCGCATGCCGCCCATGTGTTCCTTGGCAGCCTTTTCAGCTTCCAGCCAGAGCGTTTCCTGCTTCGCATCAAGCTTGAGTTCGCCATGCAGGCGCGACATTTCCTGCATGCCGTGATGCATTCCTTGTGCCATACCCTGCCCCGGGCTGCAGTTTCTGCCTTCCGGCGGCGCCACGGCAAACGCAGTGGCGGCAGCGCCGAGCGTCAGGGCAGTGGCGATGGCAAGGGTCTTTGCTGTAAGTCTGGGTTTCATGGTGCATCTCCTGTCTGGTTGGGTTAATCGTTCCCGAAGAAGGCTTCAGGTGACAGTGCCATTTTCGGCCGCCCCCTGTTGCAAACGATTTCATCGCCCCCGCTGATAATTGCAAATTGTTTCAGCAGCACATCGGCTGCCGGATCGCGGCATAGAATGACGCCATCGAGCATCAAGGCCTGGCCATGAAAAAAATTCTCCTGATCGACGATGACCCCGAGTTGCGACAACTGCTGGCGACCTACCTCGGCCGTCACGGCTTCGATACCCTGTTACTTCCTGATACGCGACAACTCGACGCTTACCTCGAGCGTTACCGTCCGCACCTGCTGATCCTTGATCTGATGATGCCCGGAGAGGACGGCCTGGCGGCCTGTCGGCGACTGCGCGCGCGTGGCGAGACGCTGCCGGTGATCATGTTGACCGCACGCGATGAGACTGTAGATCGTGTGCTTGGCCTCGAAATGGGTGCCGACGACTATGTCGGCAAACCTTTTGATCCGCGTGAGCTGGTTGCCCGTATCGAAGCCGTATTGCGGCGCGGTGCGCGGCCGCCGGCTTCGCCCGACCCGGAAGGAGGCATTTACCGTTTCGGCACCTGGACATTCGATCGTGCTGCGCGCCAGCTGTTACGCGATGGCGAACCGGTGGCGCTGACCAGCGGCGAATTCGCCCTGCTCAATGTTCTTGTCACCAACGCCAATCGGCCGATGAAGCGCGAGCGCCTGCTTGAGTTGACGCGCGGCGACGAAAGCGAATCCTTTGATCGCGCCATCGACGTGCAGATGCATCGCCTTCGTCGTCTGATTGAGGCCGACCACACCCAACCGCGATACTTGCAAACGGTGTGGGGTGTTGGCTACGTCTTTGTTCCCGACGGTGTAACGGCTGCCGGAGTGGCGCAATGAAACTGATAAGCACTTTGCTTCCTTCGTCGCTGGCAGCACGCACTGTCCTGCTTGTGCTTGCCGTCATTGTTGTCGCTGAAATTGCAACTTTCCAGTTGATCGGCCACTTCCGCCGGGCCTCGCACATGAACCAAACGAGCCAGTTGGTCACCGGGCAGATACGCTTACTGCAAACGGTTTTGCCCGGGTTGGATGAAGTTGCGCGTGGCCACCTCTCGGCCACGGATGCCGGCGAGCAAGGTTTGCAATTAAGGCCTGACGGATCGAGCGTGCCAATGCACTCACCCGAATTCGGTTTCGCCCGGCGTCTGGCGGGTGATCTTGGCGAACATCTTGGCGAACCTGTAATGCTGCGCCATGCGGGCATCGGTCAGCGTACGGGTTTGTGGATCGGTTTTATGGCCGGTGGCGAGCGCTGGTGGCTGGTCTTGCCGCCACCGCGTTTCGAGCCGCAGGATTTGCCCCCAGAGCTGTGGATCGGCTTGGCGCTGACCTTGGCCACGCTGTTGCTCATTGCCGGTTTCTTTGTGCGCAGCATTGTCGGGCCGCTGGCGCGCCTCGGCGAAGCGGTAACAGCAACCGGTGGCGGTGCGGCGTGTGCCGTAACGCCCGAAGGTCCACGCGAGGTGCGACGTTTGGCCGAACGACACAATGTCATGCTTGACCAGCTGGCCAAGGCCGAAGATGAGCGGCGTGAAATGCTGGCTGGCCTGACCCACGATCTGCGCGCACCGTTGGCACGGCTGCGCCTGCGCCTGGCATTGCTCGAAAGCGACGCCGAGCGTGCCGGCCTGACGCGTGATGCCGACGATATGGAACGCATCATTGCTCAGTGTCTGGCTTTTTTGCGCAGCGAGGAACGCAGCCCGGAAAACGCGCCACTGGCGATTGCTGAAGTGTTGCGTGATGAAGTGGGTCGTCACTGCGAACTGGGCCGGTCAATCGAATTGCGTGTCGATGAAGCGGCGCAACAGAGTCGGGTTCTCCTGAGCGCCGGCAACCTGCAGCGCCTGCTCGACAACCTGCTCGACAATGCCCTGCAACATGGCGCGCCACCCGTCGAGGTGAGCTTGAGCCACACCGCTGATTGCGTGATTTTATGCGTACGTGACCACGGGCCGGGCATCGCGCCAGCCGACCGCGCACGCGCGCTTGAAGCCTTTGCCCAGATCGAGCCGGCGCGCGCCACCGGGGGCAGCTGTGGGCTGGGGCTGGCCATCGTGCGGCGCATCGTTGCTACTTGCGGCGGCGCAGTGTCGCTTGAAGATGCCGCAGGGGGCGGGTTGGCCGTAGTGGTGCGCTTGCCGGTAGCAAAGGCGCTGCAATGAGTGGGGTTCGCCGCTTCATCGAAGCCTTTCTGCTGGCGGCCTGCTTGACGGCAACGGCTGCGCAAGGCACGGGTTACGTTGATCCCCCGCGTGTCGCCGCCGCGCTGGCGCAAGGGTTAGCGGCGGAACGCGGTCTCGGCATCCGGAAGAATCCGGGGCTGGCCATTGAGTTTTATTGTGACGCAGCGACCATGGGGAGCTCGGAGGGCTTCTTCCGCATCGGCCGCATGCTTATGCGGGAGCGAAAATTGCGCAACCCGCGTCTGGCAAATGCCTATCTTGCGCTTGCTGCGCGTCTCGGTCACCGCGAGGCGAGCATGCTGCATGACCCGCTGGTCAAAAATGCCAATATTGACGAAGTCTGCAGTGACCTTTATGGAAGCGCCGGTCAGCCGAGGTTTAATCTGAACGGCTATATCGCCGGGCTGTCGCTGGAGAAGCAAAGAATTGCCGCAGTGATCCGCCTGAAAGCGCCGCATTACGGTGTCGATGTGCGTATGGCGCTGGGTATTGCCCTGGCCGAATCCAATCTCGACGCTAACGCTGTTTCACCCAAAAACGCACAGGGCGTGATGCAGCTTATCCCCGATACGCAGGAGCGGTTCGGCGTACAAAAACCCTTCGATGCAGAACAGAACATTAAAGGTGGGCTGGCTTATTTGAAGTGGCTGCAGAACCGTTTTGGCGGAAATCTGAAGCTGGTCGCAGCCGCTTACAACGCGGGCGAAGGCACGGTGGAACGTTACGGCGGCGTTCCACCCTACCCCGAAACAGAGCACTACGTCCGGCGAGTGCTCGGCTTTGCCGGGATCACGCGGTCGGCCTTGCGATAAACCTCCGGCCTCTACATCTGCGGCTTTTCGCCGTAGTTCATTTCTCATTCTCCGCAGAGTAATATCTCCCGTAATAACGACGGCCGAAGGCTGAAAAAAGGGAGATGAGACTTATGAAAGCATCAGGCGATGCAGCGAATTCGGCAAGTGGCGCCGATGCGGAACGCATGAGCACGGTCGAGGCGGTGTTGGCGGAATTGGTGCCGGCAGCGAACGCAGCACTGGGTGCGGATTTGCTTTCGGTCGTGTTGTTCGGCTCAGCGGCAGAAGGACGGCTGCGCGCCAATTCCGATGTCAATGTGCTGATGCTGCTCAAGACTTTTGACACGTCGCATATCGATGCGCTGCGCGAGCCGCTTCGTCTGGCGCACGCCGCAGCGCGCGTCGAGGTGATGTTTCTGCTTGAAGACGAATTGCCGGTCGCTGCCGAGCTCTTTGCCGTCAAGTTCAACGACATCTGCAATCGGCATCGCGTACTCTACGGCAACGACCCGCTCGTTGGTCTGCAGATTGATGCAGGCGAACTGCGCCGGCGCTTGCGTGAAGTCCTGCTCAATCTGGCGATGCGGCTGCGCGAACGCTACGCACTGGTCAGCCTGCGCGAAGAGCAACTGGTTCGTGTCATTGCCGAAGTTGCCGGGCCGCTGCGCGCTTCAGCAGTGGCGTTGCTGCGCATTCAAGGCAAAACCGCACTGGCGCCGCGTGAAGCACTCGAAGCCGTTGCGGCGGCGACCGGCGATGATGCTTTCATCAAGGCCGTGGCTCTGTTGCCTTTGGCCCGTCAGCAACAAAGCCTGCCTGCCGGTACCGGAGGTCCGGCGCTGCTCGCGCTGTCGCGGCTGGCCGGACATTTGCGTGCAGAACTGGAAGGCGTGGTGTCGTGAGCGGGCCGGCTTTTCTGGTGATCTACGGATTTCTGGTGATTGCCGTCAATGTCTGGCTGCGCTACGACCAGCGTCAGCGCGAAACGGCGCAGCCGGCTCGTTTCATGGAAATCGCCCAGGACCCTTATCAGGTCGCTTATTTGCGCGATGGCGCCAGGGAAGCGGTGCATCTCGCTGTTTTCTCACTGCTTGATCGTGGCCTGCTTGAAGAGACCGGCGGCTCCGTGCGGCGGGCGCGTTCCGATGCCGAGTCCTTTGCCCGGCGCCCGATTGAAAAAGGCATCCTGTTGTGCAGCAGCGGGAAGACCGAAGTTGCAACGCTGGAGACCAATCTCAGCGTCATGGCGGCCTGTTTGACGTACCAGCGCGAATTGCAGCGACAACAGCTGCTTGCCGATTCGCATACCTTTACTCAGCGTTTCTACCCGTTTGCCGGAGCCATCGCACTGCTTATCGGTGTGGCGGTAGCGCGTGCCTTGTGGGCGGTAGGCCACGGGCGTCACAACATCGGCTTCTTGCTGGTCTTTGCGCTGATTGGCGGGATTGCCCTCGTCGTCGCGTGGCGCAGACGACGTACCGGTCTGGGCGACGCTGCGCTGGATCGTTTAAAGGTGCTGTTTGCCAAACTAAAGCGCCGCGCCAGCGAGCTTGTTCCGGGTGGGCAAAACAACGATGCGGTGCTTTCGGCGGCGTTGTTCGGCCTGGCGATCTTGCCGACGGACAGTTTTCCCTATCTGGAACGGGTCTTCCCCAAACCGAAATCAAGCAGTGATTCGAGCAGCAGTGGTGACAGCAGTTCAGACGGTGGCGGAGGCTGTGGTGGCGGCTGCGGAGGGTGTGGCGGTTGACGACAGCCAGCAACCAGGGTCGGCGATGCTGAGTGAACCTTCCACGGCATGTGAAAGGCAGCGCAAACCGCCGCGGCAGAGTTTTTCGTAGGTGCACTTTTCGCAACCGCTGGCAACGACTGCCGGGTCACGTAGCTGACGAAACAGCGGGCCGTCGTAGAGTATTTCAAGCGGTGTTTGATGCAGGTTGCCGGCGTTGATCGGCATCCGTCGGCAGGGGTAAAGCGTGCCATCGGGCATCACCGTGATCAGCGTATCGCCGGCCGTGCAATGATATGCCGGGCCGCCTCCAAGAAACTGCAGGGCGCGGTGCAGAGCGATTTCGGTGCCTTTGCCAAACCGGGCTGCCAGCTTCGACTCGGTTTTCAGTTTCGTTTGCCGCATCAGCTCGATAAACTCACGCGTTTCGTCGACTGACAGGCCGTGCAACGCGCCACCCTGCCCCTGCGGGATCAGCCGGTCGGCCCATACGCGCGTCACCTTGAGGCGACGTCCGAGCTTTGCCACTTCTGGAAATTCACGGAAATTGTCGCGGTGCGCGGTGAAGGCAAGCATCGTCTTCACCCCGGCGGCGACCAGGCGCTTGACGCCGGCGACTACCGCCGCATGATTGCCGGCGCCACGCAGCGTGTCGTGTGTAGCCGGCGTTCCCTCAATGCTGACCTGAACAAAACGCGGCGCCCAGGCCGCCAGTTGGCGCGCCATCGCGTCGTCGATCAGCGTGCCATTGCAAAGAATGGCGAAACTGAATTCGTCATCTAGTGCGGCGATGTATTCAAGCAGCGCGGGAAATTCCGGGTGCGCAAAAGGCTCGCCGCCGGTCAGCGTAATGTGGCCCTTGATGCGCGGCACGTTGTTGTCAGAAGGCGTTGCGAGAAATGCGCGGAACTGTTCGAGGATGGGCAACCAACCGGCCATTCCGTTGCCATTGTCACGATAATCGTCCTGATAACAGTGCGCGCACCGCAAGTTGCAGCGGTCAGTGAGGTGCCACTGCAAGAGCAGGCGGGACGGACGATAAGCGTTACTCATCGGCGCACGTCATTTTTCGACTGCTGCCGCAGCCGCTCAAATGGGCGGTTCTTCTGCCGCGCAGACCGACCAATAGCAGCCATTTTCCCTCACGCGGCTGCGAGCAAATAGCGCTCCAGTGGCTGGTCAAATTCTTCGATGTGCGCCAGCAGCGCGTCAAGAACATGATCAATCCCCTCGATGGCGAGAATACAATTGCCATCTTCTGAGAACACGGCGCGAATGGCCTTCATTTGCTGCGCGATGGTCAAATGCGCTTGCGTATGGGCGATCCGATGCGCCTTTGGCACGCCGTCGTCCATATATAAAGATTCGATGAGATTGTGCTTAAGCGTGAATTCGACAAACGCCCTGATTTGCTGCTCGATGTTACCTTGGCAAACCTGAAATCTGCTCCGCTCGCAACCATCGCAATTGCTGACTTGGTCGCCCTGCGTGCACAAGGATTTAATCCGGCGGGCCAGCTCAATCATGTAGTCATGATCCTGGCAGATCCGTTCGGCGGCAGTTTCTCTGATAACCGACATAAGTTGATACCTGATAGTGACTGCTGCAATGCGGTACCCGGTCTGGCGCTGACGCTTGCATTGTCGTCGCGGGCCACAGCGACAATACCATATTGCTTTAGTCGAGTATTGACAGTAGATGCATAGCAATTCTGTGTCAAGGCAAGGCGACAATGAGTCGGCTTTCTGGCCGAAGAATGTTGTAAATCCGATTCAGTTCCGGCACCTACTGTCGGTCGGGTAGTGTCGGGCGGTTGCCAGTGCCGGATGCGGGCTTTTTAGATAGACAAAATCATCATATCGAGCATGAGTTCCAGACCCCCAACGATACCAGCTGTCTTGTTGCCGCCTCTGCCCAACCACGATTCGCCGCTGGACTCGCGGGGCTTGGATGCAGTATCCGGCCGATTTTGACGTTTTCACCACTCAACGCCTCCGCCGCGCGCGCTTCTGCAAAAGCACCGACGCCGATTACCCATTCGGGCTGCAACAACCTCACCAGCGACTTCAGGTGTTCGTTACACGCAGCGTAAAGCGGCGCTGTTTCCACACCGGGTAATTTATCCGGCGTAATATTTCGACCGTGATCGAAAAAAGCCAGCGGACAATAGTTAGCAACGAAGTGGTCGGCAAAAAAGGCCTCGGCGGTCCCGAAACGCTCGCGGAATAGCCCCCACAAGCGCCGCCCGCTGACTTCCGAACGGGTGCAGGCAAAACCTTCGATCGGTCGTTTTGGATTCTCCAGCGCGGGTCTAGCCACTTCAGCAGAAATCCCCATCCAGTCACGCACCGTTTCGATTTCACCAAACGGAACGCCACACTGCACCATGCCGAAAGGGCCGGGATTCATGCCGAGCAGCACCACTTTTTTGCGCGTTGCGCCGTAGCGCCGCAGATATTCATCGTACGGTGCCCAGGCGTAACCAAGCGGGTTGTAGACGTGCGTGACCGGTGGTGCAAACTCAAGACTATCGACCGCTGTCGAAAGCCTGCGAGCGGCAGCAATCAGCGCGTTGGCGACTTCATCGCTAACTGGCATGCGGTTTTACTTCAGTCCATGGCGCAACGCGCGACAGCAGCAGCATGCCGGGAACCGCCAACACAGTGCATAGCAGGAAGAAGCTGAACCAACCCAGCCCTTCGACCAGCCAGCCCGCCGAAGCATTAATAAAAGTGCGTGGCACGGCGGCAAGACTGGTGAACAAGGCAAACTGCGTTGCCGTGTAAGCCGGATGCGTACTGCGCGCGATAAAAGCGACGAAAGCGGCCGTTCCCAGACCGACGCCAAGCGCCTCCAGCCCGATCACGCCGGCCAGCGCCAGCCGTTGTTCGACACCGATCAAAGCTTGCGGCCCCTGCCAGGCAAGCCAGGCAAAGCCGAGGATCGATACCAGCTGGACGACGCCAAACAACCACAGCGCACGATTGATACCAATACGCACCATCCACAAGCCGCCCAGCAAGCCACCGATTACCGCCGGCCACAAACCCGCATGCTTGGCAATCAAGCCAATGTCGGTTTTAGTGAAACCCATGTCGAGATAAAACGGCGTTGCTAGCGCGGTGCAAAGAGAGTCACCGAGCTTATAGAGAAAGATGAAGGCAAGCACCAGCAAGGCACCGCGTACGCCAGCCCGCCCGAGGAATTCATTGAAAGGTTCAACGACCGCTTCACGCAACGTTTTTGGCGTTGCGCCAACAGCCACCGGCTCCTTGATCAACAAAACCATCACCATGCCCGGCAGCATGAAGGCCGCCGTAATCCAGAACACTTGCGACCACGGCAACAAGTCGGCAAGAATCAACGACAGCGAGCCCGGTACCAGCCCGGCAACGCGGTAAGCATTGACGTGCACAGCATTGCCAAGGCCCAACTCTTCCTCGACCAGCAGCTCGCGACGGTAAGCATCAAGCGCAATGTCCTGTGTTGCAGAAAAAAGTGCGAGCAATGCAGCCAGCCATAGAACCGGGCCGATTCCATCACGCGGCGACAGGCCGCCGAGCATTCCGATGGCAAACAACAGGCCGATCTGCATCAGCAATATCCAGCCGCGCCGGCGGCCAAGAACTGGCAGCGCATAGCGATCGAGAAACGGCGACCAGAGAAATTTCCAGGTGTAGGGAAACTGGATCAGTGCAAAAAAGCCGATCGTCTTGAGGTCAACGCCTTCGCTGCGCAGCCATGCCGGCAGAAGGTTGAGCAACAGGTAAAGCGGCAGGCCGGAACTGAACCCGGTGAAGATGCAGATCAGCATCTTCCGGGTCATCAACACCCGTAAGCTTTCCGGCATCAACGAAGACGCCCGAGGCGGTAGAAGGCCAGACTGCCATTCAGGTTAGGATTATCAGAGACCGGCTGGCCGGCTTCATCAAAAGCCAGTCGCTCGCGAATCTCGATGCCTAGCTTGCCGCACAATTCCTCGAAATCGTCGAGCGTGAAGAAGCGCACGTTCGGCGTCTCGTACCAGGCGTAAGGCAGATCCTCGGAAACCGGCATGTGCCCGTCGGCAATAGCCGCCCGGTTGGCGCGATAGGCAAAGTTGGGAAAGCTGACCACCGCTTCTTCAGCAACACGCAGCATCTCGGTGAGAATGCGCTCGGTGGCGTGCATAGCCTGCAGCGCCTGCGAGATGATGACGTGATTGAACGACTGGTCCTCAAAGCCGGAAAGGCCGCCTTCGATGTCGATTTGAATTACATCAACGCCGTTACGGATGCAGCCAAG
>JBIJCY010000328.1:0-3614 GCA_044344385.1 Rhodocyclaceae bacterium
TGCGGCGCCATTTTTGGCTGCTGCGCCAGAATCGTCGCATCGACATTGCCAACGCGCCAGCCGGCCTGCGCCAGCAGCGCCACCGTTGCGCGCAACAAGACGCGGCTGTCGGCACCGCGATAACGCTCGTCGGTATCCGGAAAATGGCGGCCAATATCACCCAGTGCCGCTGCACCGAGCAGCGCATCGGTAATCGCGTGCAACAGCACATCGGCGTCCGAATGGCCAAGCAGGCCGGCACTATGCGGGATACACACGCCGCCGATGATCATCTTGCGCCCGGGAACCAGCGCATGAATATCACAGCCCTGACCGATTCGAATCATCTCTTCCTCTCTTGCAGAATCAACTCCGCCAGACGCAGATCGGCAGGGTAAGTCACCTTAAGATTGGTCGCATCAGCGCGCACCAGTCTCGGTTTCAGGCCGGCCGCCTCGATGGCACCGGCTTCATCGGTTACGCCCGGATGATCGGCCAGCGCCCGCAACAGCACACCATAACGGAACATCTGTGGTGTCTGCGCCTGCCACAGGCCATCGCGCGGCTCGGTCGCCGCCACACGCTGCGTGGCATCGGCCCGTTTCAGCGTATCTGCCACCGGCACGGCGAGGAGCCCACCGACCGCATCATCCGCCAACTCATCGCAAAGCGCAGCGAGCATGGCTTGCGATAAACACGGGCGCGCCGCATCGTGCACCAGCACCCAATCATCGTCGGCGGCTGCCGTTTCCGCTGCAGCCAGGCCATTGGCTACGCTCTCCGCACGCGTTGCCCCACCACAAAAGACCGTTTCCAGTTTCGGGCCGAGGCTCGTCCATTCATACTGATGCCACCATTCATCCTCAGGCGAAAGCACAACCCAGACGCGTTCGATGCGCTCAAAGCCACACAGGGCCTTAAGCGTGTGATGAATCAGCGGTTTGCCGGCGAGGGGGGAATATTGTTTCGGCATCTCGGCACCGAAGCGCGCTCCGCTGCCGGCAGCCGGAACAATTGCATAGTGGCGTGGCATGGCGTAATTTTAGCGGAATACGGGAACAGGAAGGACGAAATGACTCTGCTCGAACCAAATCTTGCCGCACCTCTACAAGCCTTTGCCACGGCGCTCGGCATCGGCCTGCTCATCGGCATTGAACGCGAGCGCCAGCGGGATGCCGCCGCCGGCCTGCGCACATTTGCGCTGGTGGCCATGCTCGGCTGCCTGTTTGCGCTGCTCGGTGACAAAACCGGAACACCGTGGTTCATCGTTGCCGGCCTGCTGGCGATCACCGCCACCATGGTTGCGGCCAACTTCACGACGGCACAGGACAGCTATCCCGGTTTCACCTCGGAAATCGCCGTCATCACCTGCTACGGTCTGGGCGCTGCGGTGTGGCACGGCTACGGCACGCTGGCCGTGATGCTGGCCATCACCACAACCATCTTGCTCTACTTCAAGGCACAACTGAAGCGCATTACCGAAGCGATGACACCGAAAGATATGCACTCGATCCTGCAGTTTGCAGTGCTTTCCTTTGTCGTCCTGCCCATTCTGCCGAACAGTGATTTCGGCCCTTACGAAGCATTCAACCCGCGGCAGGTGTGGTGGATGGTGGTTCTCATCTCGGGCCTTGCGCTGGCCGGCTACATGGCGCTGCGCATTGTCGGCGCGCGCCACGGCGCCGCCGTACTCGGCATTTTCGGCGGGCTCGCCTCAAGCACGGCTACCACCATGATGTTCTCACGCCACGCTGCGCAGCACCCTGACCTGCTGCGCCTGTCGATGCCGGTGATCCTGATCGCCAACATCATGGTCATGCTACGCATGTGGCTGGCGTCTGCCGTCGTTGCCCCCTCACTCATCGGCCCGCTGACCATCGTTTTTGCCTGCGGAATCATTCCCGGACTGCTAATGGCGCTCTTCGCCTGGCGTTCGCTCGCTGCTGGCGGTGAACTGCCGATGCCTGAAGTGAAAAACCCGACCGAGCTGCGCACTGCTATCTCTTTCGGCCTACTCTATGCCCTTGTCTTGCTTGCATCCGCCTGGCTGCAGGATACGGCCGGCGACAAGGGGCTGTATATCGTTGCGCTGGCCTCCGGACTGACCGACGCAGACGCCAGTGTGTTGTCGACACTGCGTATGTTCAATCTCGAAAAAATCGCTCAAACCAACGCCGTAACTGCGGTCACCCTCGGTTTGCTGGCCAATCTGGTCTTCAAGATCGGCCTCGTGGTGACCATCGGTGGCCGTGCGCTGGCAATCAAGACACTGCCCGGTCTGTTCGCCATTGGCGTTGGCATGGCAAGCGGACTACTCTTGATCTAGGATGAATCACCATGAGCCAGAACCTTCGTCCAGCCGCTGTTGCCGGTACCTTTTATCCAGAACCCGCTGCCGTTCTGGTGCGCGAAGTTACGCAGATGCTTGAACAGGCACCGCGACTTCCCGGCTTTCGGCCGAAAGCGATCATTGCTCCGCATGCAGGTTACGTATATTCCGGGCCGATTGCCGCCAGCGTTTATGCGCCGCTTGCCGCGCTGCGCGGCACGATCCGGCGCGTCGTACTGCTCGGCCCGACCCATCGCGTGGCGGTCAATGGCCTGGCGCTGCCTTCCAGCAAAGCCTTCGTCACACCACTCGGCAGTGTGCCAATCGACCTGCTGGCGATCAGCACTATCAAGGACCTCCCGCAAATTGTAGTCAGCGACGAAGTGCATGCGCAGGAACACTCGATTGAGGTGCAACTGCCCTTCTTGCAGACGGTGCTCGGCGATTTCTCTCTGCTTCCGCTGGCCGTCGGCCACGCGACGCCGGCCGAAGTCGCAGAAGTCCTCGAACGACTGTGGGGCGGCGAGGAAACACTGATCGTCGTCAGCTCCGATTTGTCGCACTACCTGCCCTACGACGCGGCACAGCACATCGATGCAGAGACTGCCGAGCACATCCTGGCACTTGACCCGTACATCGATCACCAACATGCCTGTGGTGCGACGCCGGTCAATGGGCTGCTTCTCGCCGCCCGCCACCACGGACTTCAGGCAGCGCTGCTCGATCTGCGTAACTCGGGCGATACTGCCGGAGACAAGTCGCGCGTCGTCGGCTACGGTGCTTTCGCCTTCACTAGCGGAGTTGGTAATGTCCACTGACGCCCTCGGTGATGCTTTGCTGACCATCGCGCGCAATGCGATTGCCCGACGCTTCGGACTGCCTGTAGCACCGGTTGCAGGGCTGGCGGAACTCAGCGAACTTTCACAACCCGGCGCGACCTTCGTCACGCTGACCCAGGCCGGGCAATTACGTGGCTGCATCGGCAGCCTTGAAGCCTATCGCCCGCTGGCCACCGATGTAGCCGAAAACGCCATCGCAGCCGCCTTTCAGGACCCGCGATTTTCGCCGCTTGGTGCCGAGGAATTTACACACACCAACGTCGAAGTCTCCCTGCTGTCGCCCGCCGAAGCCATTGCATTTACCGACGAAGCCGACGCGCTATCCCGCTTGCGCCCCGGTATTGACGGGGTAATCCTGACGCGCGGCCAGCGCCGTTCGACCTTTCTGCCACAGGTCTGGGAATCCCTCCCCAAGCCCAAACAATTCATCGCACAACTCAAGCTCAAGGCAGGCCTGCCAGCCGATT
>JBIJCY010000329.1:0-3603 GCA_044344385.1 Rhodocyclaceae bacterium
GTCGCGGGGCTTCACCCTGCGCGATGCGATAGTTGAAGGCGGCATCGGGCAGGCGGCGCAAGGGTGAGACAAAAAGCACTTGATCGCCCTCCTTTTGCGCCAGTGCCGCTTCGCCGCTTTCACCCAGCCCTGTGCTGTCGGAGGTGACGTGAACCAGTTTATCGAGGTCAAGCTGCAGCGCGATGGTGCCGAGTATTTTGCCAGCTCTGACGACGGGCGTTACGATGAAGATCGCCGGCTTGCCGCCCGACGGCGCATAGGGCCGGGCCAGGGTGATCTGGCTGCCGAGCAGCGTCATCGCCTCGCGGTGTGCGCCGGCCAGTGCGCTATCGCGGTAGGGGCCGCTATTCAGGTTGCTGGCAAAGTCCGGCTCGTGCAGGACGGAGAAAACCACGTTGCCCATCGGGTCGGTGATCAGCAGGTCGTAAAAGCCCGTACTGTCGAGCAAGGTGCGGAAATACTCGCGATAGCGTGCTTCGGCCTCCTGATAGCGCGCCGAGTTCGGGCCGTCGCGGCTGAGCAGGCCTGGCAGCGTTTGCAGGGCATCGAACGTATCGGTCGAATTCGCCAGCAACTGGCTATCGGCCAGACGCTCGTCGATATAAGCATTGACCTGGCTGACCTTTTTGTCGGCCAGGCTGGATAGATTGGCCAACTCCGATTGCCGCAAGCTGCGCTCGAAGGTTTGTGTGTAGAGCCAGGCCAGACCGGCGAGCGGTACGGCTGACAGCAACAGAAAACTGAGCAGCAGGCGCGGAAAGAGTTTGCTGCTGATCACGGTGGCCCCTTTGGCAAGGCCGTATCGACCAGCGCACGCCATGCTTCACGGCTGCGGTAATGTGGCCAGGGTTCGGGTCGCAGTAACTCGTTTGACGTTAGCATTTGTTCGAATTGCCCGTCCGGGCGTACCTTGCCGATGCGCAGTGCTTTCCACAGGTGGCGAGTGCCGGCATCAACCGCGGCGATGCCGGAGGGGCTGCTCAGGCTCTGCCGCAGCAGGGCGGGATTGACCCGGGCGGGTTCGCTGGCGTCGGCATCGCGTACGGCCTGCGCCCATAAGTGCACGCCGACATAGGCGGCTTCGACCGGGTCGCTGGTCGGTTGATCCGCACCGAAGCGCGCCTGCCAGGCGGCAACAAAGCGCCGGTTGCTTTCATGCGGCAGCGCCTGGAAGTAGCTCCAGACACTGTAGTGTTCGCTAAGTCGCGCACCGCCCCAGGCCAGCATCTCTCCTTCGGCCACGCTGAATGACAGCAGCGGCTGGCGGGCGAGGCCGGCTTCGAGCAAGCCCGAGAACAAGGCCGCATTGCTGTCGCCGTTAAGCGTATTGATCACAACATCGGGTTTTTTCAGGCGGATGTCGGCGATGATTGCGGCAACTTCGGTACTGCCTAAAGGCATATAGCGCTCGGCGACGACCTTGCCGCCCGTGGCGGTAATGAGGTCGCGAATAATGATGTTGGCCGTACGCGGGAAAACATAGTCCGAGCCGAGCAGATAGACGCGCTGGCCGAACTTCTGCAGCGCCCAGCGCGTGCCCGGGATAATCTGCTGGTTGGGTGCCGACCCGGTGTAGAGGATGTTCGGTGACTGCTCCAGCCCCTCGTATTGCAGCGGGTAAAACATTAGATGCTTGTGGCGTTCAACGACCGGCTTGACAGCCTTGCGGCAAGCCGAGGTCCAGCAGGCGAAGAGGGCGCTGACTTTTTTCTCAGTGATCAGGCGCTCGGCTTCGGCAGCAAAAATAGCGTTGTCCGATTTTCCGTCGGCGACGATCATTTCCACCTTGCGGCCACCGAGAAGGCCACCGCGCGCGTTGATTTCCTCAACGGCCAGACGCACTGCATCGACCAGCGGTTTTTCGCTTTGCGCCATGGTGCCGGTGAGCGAGTGCACAACGCCGATCCGGATGCCCGGCTTGCTGTGCGATGGTGACCACCAGAAAACTGCGGCAATCAGCGCAATACCCGGCAGGGTCAGTGCAAGGATGAGTTTCCAGCGGGCTGGCATGCTTAAGCCAACTCGTCGATAAGCGCCAGCAGGCGCGGCACGTCAATCGGCTTGGTCAGGTAATCGGCAAAGCCGGCACCGGTGCCTCGCGCCATGTCTCTGGGCATGGCGTTGGCAGTGATGGCGATGACCGGAATCAGGCGCGTTGTCGGGTTGTCGCGCAGGCGGCGCAGCGCGGCAAAGCCATCCATTCCCGGCAGATTGATGTCGAGCAGGATCAGGCTGGGCTGGCGGGCGGTGGCCAGTTCCAGCCCCTGTTCGGCATTCTCTGCTTCGAGCAGGGTGAGGTCGGGGCGGCCGGCGATGATCTTGCGCATCAGCCGCATGTTGGCCGGGTTGTCTTCGATGTAGAGCAGGGTGCGGGTTTGTGTGGCGATTTCCGGCGGAGTAACGTTTTGTGCGCCAGGCGTGGCATCTGACGCCGCGTTGGGCGCAGTATCGGCAAGCATTGATTCGGGAAGCTCGAACCAGAAGCGGCTGCCTTCGCCCGGCTGACTATCGACACCAATCACGCCGCCCATTGCCTGAACCAGATGTCTGGTCAGCGCCAGCCCGATGCCGGAACCCTCGGTTGAGGCGCTGGCCGATTCGGATCGCTCGAAAGGTTCGAACAGGCGTGGCAGGAAAACCGCGTCGATGCCCAGCCCGTTGTCGCGCACCGTGATGCGCAACTGCCCGTCGCCGATGCGCGCGCAGCTTGTTTCGACATTGCCGCCATCGCGGTTGTACTTGATGCCGTTGGAGAGCAGGTTGAGCAGGATCTGGCGCAGCCGCAAACGATCGGCCAGTACCCGGACATCGGCGCTGACAGAAGCAAGAAGATGGATGTTTTTTTGTTCTGCCTGCGGTCGCAGCAGTGCCATGCACTCCTGCAACAGTTCGGCGATCGGGACCGGTTCGACAGAAAGCTCGATACGACCACTTTCGACCCGCGCCAGATCGAGTACCTCGTTGATCAGTTGCAGCAGATGCCGCCCGGCGAGCAGGATTTCCTGGACATCGTCGCGCTGGGTTTCATCGAGCGGTCGGGAAGTGTCGGATTCGAGCAACTGGGAGAAGCCGATGATGGCGTTCATCGGTGTGCGCAGTTCGTGGCTCATACGCGAGAGGAATTCGGATTTGGCTGTGTTGGCGCGTTCGGCCTCGTATTTTGCTGCCTGCAGTTCGACGGTGCGCGCCTTGACACGTAGCTCCAGGGTCTCCTGCTCCTGATGCAGGCGATCGATCATCACGTTCAGGGCATTGGCCAGTGTCGCCACTTCGCCTTCAAAATGCTCGGGAACGCGAGATTCGGCATCGCCGAGGGTAATCTGCTTGGCGGCGCGTGTCAGTTCTTCGATCGGCGTTAGCAGCGTGCGCGAGAAGCGGCGGAAGAGCGCGAGCGCAATGAGCAAGGTGATGATCATGATTGCCGTACCGCTGGCAAACTGGATCAGCAGCGGGGCAAAGACGGCAATGGCCGGGCGGGAATTGACCACGCTCAGTTCGATGCCGGGCAGTGATATTTTTGACCAGGCGACCAGCGCGAAACGTCCTTCGTGGTCACGGGCAATGCGCTGACTGCCTGTTGGCGGCGTGTAGCGTAGCCCGGCG
>JBIJCY010000330.1:0-3597 GCA_044344385.1 Rhodocyclaceae bacterium
GAACGCGACGAGATCAATATCCTGCGCGGTATCCTTGATGCCGTCGAGCGGAAGATTGCCACGCCGGATGGTAAAAAATATAGTTGATCAAAACACTCGGGTATTTTAGAATCTGCCCTCAAGTTCAGGGAGTCAGTTTTCATGTTCAGCCGTTTGCGCGAAGACATTCAATCGGTATTCGAGCGCGATCCTGCCGCACGCACCTCGTGGGAGATTCTTACCTGCTATCCGGGCGTGCATGCGTTGATCGTCCATCGTTTTGCACACTGGCTCTGGGGCCATCAGTTGCGCTGGCTGGGGCGTTTTGTCTCGCACTTCGGGCGCTTCATTTCCGGTATCGAGATTCACCCGGGGGCAACGATCGGCCGGCGTTTTTTTATTGACCATGGCATGGGCGTGGTGATCGGCGAAACGGCAGTGATTGGCGACGATGTGACGCTGTATCACGGCGTGACGCTTGGCGGCACCTCGTGGAACAAGGGCAGGCGCCACCCGACGCTGGAAAATGGCGTGGTGATTGGCGCCGGCGCGCAGGTGCTGGGGCCGATCACGGTCGGTAGTCGTGCCAAGGTGGGCTCCAATGCGGTGGTGGTGAAGGATGTTCCGGCCGGGACGACAGCGGTCGGCAATCCGGCGCGCATCATCGATACCGAGCAGGCGCAAAAACGCGAAGAGAAGGCCGGGCAGATGGGCTTTTCGGCGTATGCCCTGGCAGGAACGCAGGATGATCCGCTGGCCAAGGCGATTCACGGCTTGCTTGATCACGCGGTGGAAACCGACCGGCGAATCGAGTTGTTGCTGAAGAAACTCGATAGCGCCGGAGTCTGTGTCGAGGACGAACTTGCCACCGCCGACAAGTTCGATCCGAAATACCTGAGTAAAATAGTTGACTAATTTGCGGCGCCCCCTTTATAGTTGACAAAACTTATCAAGTATTACCATTGGAGGCACCATGCGACTGACAACCAAAGGACGTTTTGCGGTTACCGCGATGATCGATCTGGCGCTGCGTAGCGGCGACGGGCCGGTCACGCTGGCCGGCATCAGCGAGCGGCAGAAGATTTCGCTCTCCTACCTGGAGCAGTTGTTTGGCAAGCTGCGCCGCTACAGTCTGGTTGACAGCGTGCGTGGCCCAGGCGGCGGTTATTGTCTGGCACGACCGTTTGACAGCATTACCGTCGCTGACATCGTGCGCGCGGTCGATGAACCGCTCGACGCAACGCAGTGCGGCGGCAAGGAGAATTGTAAGGATGAAGAACGCTGCATGACCCACGATCTGTGGGCGACGCTGAACTTCAAGATGTACGAATATCTGACCTCGGTCACGTTGGCTGATCTGGTCAACCGGCAGCTTGAAAAAGGCGACCGTAACAAAACCGAACACGTTTTGCTGCACAAGGATCAAAGGCGCATCGGTCCGCGTCCGCGCGCCAAACTGATGGCGGTTATTGCCTGAACGCTTGAATAGACGCATGTTTGCTCCCGTTTATTTCGATCACAACGCCACGACACCCCTTGATCCTGCGGTACTCGAGGCGATGCTGCCTTATCTGTCGGCACAGTTTGGCAACGCCTCCAGCCGGCATGAATACGGCCGTGCGGCACGCCGTGCGATTGACGAGGCGCGTGGCAGGGTGGCCGCTGCGATCGGTGCACACCCGACGGAAGTGCTATTTACCAGCGGCGGTTCGGAGGCGAACAACCTCTTTATCAAAGGTGCGGCCGCCTGTCTCAAGCCGGGCGTATTGGCGGTCAGTGCGGTCGAACATCCGTGCGTGATGAAGCCGGCTGAACAGTTGGCCAGACGTGGCTGGATTCTGAACAAAATCGCGGTTGATGCTGCGGGGCGGATTGACCTGGAGAGTTATCAGGCAGTATTGGTGCAGCAACCGAAACTCGTTTCGGTGATGCTCGCCAATAATGAAACCGGCGTGCTGCAGGATGTTGCTGCCTTGGCCACACAAGCCAGAGCAACGGGTGCGTGTTTTCATACCGATGCGGTACAAGCGGTTGGCAAAATCGCCGTTGATTTTCGCAGCCTGAATGCAGCGGGCGTGCATGCCATGACGCTGTCGGCGCACAAGTTGGGCGGCCCCAAGGGGGCAGCGGCACTGGTGCTCGACAAGCGTGTCGAACTTGAGCCGCTGATCGCCGGTGGCGGGCACGAGCGTGGCCTGCGTTCCGGTACGGAGAATGTCGCGGCGATTGTCGGTTTTGGTGTTGCCTGTGAGCTGGCGGTACAAAAGCTGGCGGCAAGCGCATCGCACCTGATCGCTTTGCGCGGGCAGGTTGAAAGCGGTTTGCTGGCAGTCGGCGCGACGCTGTTTGGCGCAACCGGCGAACGTTTGCCGAATACGATTTATTTTGCTTTGCCGAACCTTGATGGCGAAACGCTGGTCGGATACCTTGATCGTGCCGGCTACGCAGTGGCCAGTGGTGCGGCGTGTTCCAGCGCCAACCCGGAGCCGTCATACGTATTGCAGGCCATGGGCTTTGCACCGGAAGTCGCGCGCGGCGCGGTACGTATCAGCCTGAGCGCCAGCAATACGGCAGAACAAGTGAAAGAATTTTTGAATACCTTGCAGATTACGCTGTCCAAACTGCAACGATTGACTGCCATAGCGGTTTAACCCATGAACCATGACTCATACAAACATTCGGAGCCAGAGAAATGCTGAACCTGCCGATCTATCTTGATTATTCGGCAACCACGCCGGTTGATCCGCGCGTGGCGCAAAAAATGATCCCCTATCTTGTCGAGAAATTTGGCAACCCGGCGTCGCGCTCGCACGCGTTTGGCTGGGAGACTGAAACGGCGGTCGAAGAAGCGCGTGAGGAAGTGGCAAAATTGATCGGCGCCGACGCCAAGGAAATCGTCTGGACTTCCGGGGCGACCGAGTCGAACAATCTGGCCATCAAAGGTGCCGCGCACTTTTACTCGGGCAAGGGCAAGCATCTGATCACCGTCAAGACCGAGCACAAGGCTGTGCTTGATACCTGCCGCGAGCTTGAGCGCGAGGGTTTTGAAGTGACTTATCTTGACGTCAAGGAAAACGGCCTGCTCGACCTTGATGTGTTCAAGGCAGCGCTGCGCCCCGACACCATTGTCGTCTCGGTGATGTTCGTCAATAACGAGATTGGTGTCATCCAGCCGATTGCCGAAATCGGTGAGATCTGCCGCGACAAGGGCATCATCTTCCACGTTGATGCGGCGCAGGCGACCGGTAAGGTCGTGATCGATCTTTCGACGCTCAAGGTTGATCTGATGAGCCTTTGCGCACACAAGACTTACGGGCCGAAAGGCATTGGTGCGCTGTATGTGCGTCGCAAGCCGCGCGTTCGTCTTGAGGCGCAGATGCACGGTGGCGGGCATGAACGCGGTTTCCGTTCAGGTACGCTGGCGACGCACCAGATCGTCGGCATGGGCGAATCTTTCCGCCTCGCACGCGAGGAAATGGGCGTCGAGAACGAGCGCATCCGCATGCTGCGCGACCGTCTGCTCAAGGGCTTGTCCGACATCGATCAGGTTTTCATCAATGGCGATATGGAGCAGCGTGTGCCGCACAACCTCAACATCAGTTTCGCCTATATCGAAGG
>JBIJCY010000332.1:0-3577 GCA_044344385.1 Rhodocyclaceae bacterium
AAGAAACGCGTGGTGACGATTTTTGCAGGAAAGAAAGGATCGCTGTCACCGCCGTCGATCTTCGCCTGTGCCACCAGCGCAGCACGCGTCATCTGCCAGCCACCGGCGACGATACCGAACAAGCGAAGAAAAGGCACAGCGCCCGCCGATGCCGCCCGCACATCACTACCGTAGTTGGCAACAATCCACTCACCGGCCTTGGCCAGTGCGTCAACACCGGTATTGAAACGGTTGCGAATGGCGACAAAGTGCTCACCGCCCTGCTTCGCCAGATCAGCGTCAAGCGCGCGCATCATGCCGATCACGACTTTCAGCGTAGCACCACCTTCGCGTGCCATCTTGCGACCGATCAGATCGTTCGCCTGGATGCCGGTGGTTCCTTCGTAGATCGTCGAGATCCGCGAATCGCGCAAATGCTGCGCGGCGCCGGTTTCCTCGATGAAGCCCATACCGCCATGCACCTGCACGCCGGTCGAGGCGACTTCCGTACCGACTTCGGTGCTCCAGCCCTTGACAACCGGAATCATCAGGTCGACAAAGGCCTGATTCTGCTTGCGCATTTCGGCGTCCGGGTGATGAATGGCCGCATCATGTGCAGCCGCAACAACATAAGCCAGCGCACGCGTTGCTTCGGCCTGCGATTTCATGCTCATGAGCATGCGGCGCACGTCGGGGTGGGCGATGATCGCCACTTTCGGGCCACCGCGCACGCCGATATCGGTGCACTGAATGCGATCACGCGCATAGTCGCGGGCACGCTGGTAAGCGCGTTCGGAAACGGCAACGCCTTCCAGACCGACACCGAACCGGGCCGCGTTCATCATGACAAACATGTATTCAAGGCCACGATTTTCCTGCCCCACCAGATGGCCGACAGCACCGCCGTGATCGCCGAAAGCCATGATCGCCGTCGGGCTGGCGTGGATGCCGAGCTTGTGTTCGATCGACACGCAGTACGCATCATTGCGCGCCCCCAGGCTGCCATCGGCATTGACCATGAATTTCGGCACGACGAACAGGGAAATTCCCTTGACGCCTTCCGGCGCGGTTGGCGTGCGTGCAAGCACGAGGTGGACAAGGTTCTCCGCCATGTCGTGGTCGCCATAGGTGATGAAAATCTTCTGGCCGAAAATCTTGTAGCTGCCATCGGCCTGCGGCTCTGCCTTGGTACGAACTGCGGCCAAGTCAGAGCCGGCGCTCGGCTCGGTCAGGTTCATCGTGCCCGTCCACACGCCGCTCACCATTTTTTCAAGGTAAGTCTTTTTTACTTCGTCAGAACCGGCGAGTGCCAGCGCTTCGATGGCGCCGGTGGTGAGCAGCGGGCACAGCGAGAAGGCATGATTTGCTGACTTCCACATTTCGGTCACCGCTGCACCGACGACTTTTGGCAAGCCCTGACCACCCCACTCGGGCTCGCATTGCAGCGCCGTCCAGCCGCTATCGGCGAACAGCTTGTAAGCCTCCTTGAAGCCCTTCGGCATGGTCACGTTTTTGTCATGCCATTTCGCGCCTTCCAGATCTCCCGAAATATTCAGCGGCGAAAGCACGCCTTCGGCAAACTTGGCGGCTTCTTCGAGCACCGCATCGACCAGATCCGGCGTCGCCTCTTCGCAACCCGGCAGCTGCGCTACCTGCTCAAGCCCGGCCAGTTCCTTCAGTACGAATTGCATGTCACGGATCGGGGCGATGTATTCACTCATGGTTTTCTCCTGGATAAGTCAGTTATTAGTGGCAGCCTTTTCGGCCACCATCAGATCAATCAACAACAAAATTTCCTTCACCACCGGCAGCGTGAAGCCGGTACGTCCGCCATCGCGGTTATCGCGCAGCAGTTGTTGCAAATAATCGAAGCACTCCGGCTTTCCCCACAGCGCATCGATCTGGTCACGCACATGCGGCATCAACTCAAGCGACATCTCGACGCGCTCACCCGGCGCGGCATCATCCCAATGAACCACTTCGACGTTGAAATTGTGGTTGAGATTGGTCGCCACGGCCTCAAAGTCCGCGCGCATTCCGTTGGCGCGGTAAATGTCGAGCAAACGCATCCACGGTTGCAATGCCGCCTTGGGATTGACTTCAAGGTACTCCTGCAGGGTTTGCGCAGCGCCATCGACGCGCCCGAAAGACAACATAATCTCGGCCAGCTCCATCACCGGCGTCATGCCGAGACTCTCCGGCGGCGGAACCTCCGGAGGCGCGGCAAGCGGTCTGGACGGCGTGTCCGCCAAGGCCTCCTCTTCGATAGCATCGACGGCAAGCGCCTGCGCCGCAGGCTGCACAGCCGGAGACTGCATAAACAGCGGGTGCTCGACCATGATCGTCGGCGCATGCATCGGCGACAGGGATTCGGCAACCTCTTCGCCAGATCGGCGGCGGATGACGACAACCGACAACAACAGCAATACAGCACCTATTCCAGCATAGACAAACACCCCGCCAGAATCATCGGCGGTCTCGGCAGCCTGAGTTTGCGGCCCGAGTTTAGGAATAACTCGCGGCACGGCGGAATCAGTCACTGCAGGAGGTATTGCTACCGGTTCTGTTTTTTCACCGGTCGGCAAAGGCACTACCGGCGTTGGCGCCAAGGGCAAGGCATTAGCGGCAGGCGCCAATTGACTGTCGGCCTGCTCGTGCAGTGCCGTAAGCAGGCGGTACTCCAGGCGCAACAGATCGCGCACAGGTTCGGTTGATGGCTCCATCGCACCCATCTCGGCACTCACGCGCAGTGGCAATCCGCTTTCCATGACAATGACGCCACTTGCACTGCTGCGCGGCTGGCTGACTGAATCAGCGGCATCCCACGCAGTCAGACGCAGTGCGGGTTCGTTAACGCCAGTCTTTCGCTCTGCGCGATCGTCGCCAGGGCTGACCACACGATCAATTTTCCTTGTGGAAAGCACAGGTGCTGTCGCTGGTCGCACAAGCGGCAAGACCGGCGAGTGCGACAAGTCGTTGCTGGCTCCTGCCGGTGAGGCGAGGAAGACGTACTCACGCCAGACACGGCCACCCGCGCATGTTGACTGAACACCGATCTGGACGACCGGCTCGCGCAGCGGATGGTCAGAGGAAATATAGAGTTTTCCCTTGCCGTTTTCACGCCGGAAACTTAGCCGCGCTTCGGTGATCCATGGCAAGTCGGCACTCGCCTGCGCGGGTCGATAAAGCTTGACGCAACTCGCATCGAAGCGATCGGCTGCGTCTTCTTCAATTTCAATTTCGGCATGCAGCAGTTCGCCGAGACGAGAGCTGCTGCGAATTTCCCCGAGAACGAGAGCAGACGCATCGGATGCCGCGAAAAGCGTCATCAGAGCAGAAAACATCAACAGAAATCGGTGGATTTTTGGCGACATGAACAATCGACGAAATCGGAGCAAACAAACGCCGGACGGAGCAGCCACTATACGCCCCATCCGGCCACTCATGCCGCCATGTCAGACGACGCTCAGCCGAGCGCAGCCGCCAGTGCCGGCACCAGTTCAAAGAGATCACCGACCAGCCCGTAATCCGCCACCTGGAAAATCGGCGCTTCCGGATCCTTGTTGATGGCGACAATCACCTTGCTGTCCTTCATGCC
>JBIJCY010000331.1:0-3577 GCA_044344385.1 Rhodocyclaceae bacterium
GACGACCTCGACCGTCGGCACTTTTTCGACCGGATGAATCTCGACCGGGATGCCGCGCCCGTCGTCCTGGATCGATACCGAGCCGTCACGATGGAGCATCACCCCGATGCGTTTGCAATAACCGCCCAGCGCCTCATCGGCGGCGTTGTCGATGGCCTCCTGAATGATGTGCAAGGGGCAATCCGTGCGGGTGTACATGCCCGGGCGGTGACGAACGGGTTCCAGCCCTTTGAGGACGGAAATGGATTCTGCGGTGTAACTCATCGAACTGATTTCTCCAGCGGGCCTGCTTCCGGGGCTTTGCCGGATATGAGAAAGGCCAGTTTATGTCTGGCCTTTTGATGTTTGTGCTGTGGAGTTTACTACTGAATTCTCCGGTTTTGGGGGCGGATTCCTCTTTGTACGGACGTGGCGGCATGAATGAAAAATGCTTTAGCGAAGCCAAGTCTTTGAAAAAATGAAGAAGCGTGCATGCTATGTTTGACCAGCTTCGCATAAGCGCCGATACTTTTCAGCATGCGAAGGCGTATTTTCGCGCTCTTGGGATGTCATCATGACCTGCTCTTGCGCTTGTGACGTATCGACAGGACTGTCTGACGTGTCCGCTGCATCCATCGTGCCGGCTCCGGCTTCTGCGTGGTTTGTCCGTCGATGACTGCCGCGCCTGCCATCTCCCGGCTGGGTCGTTACCAACTCCTTCGTGTCCTTGGGCAGGGGGCGATGGGTGTGGTGTACGAGGGGCTGGATCCACTTCTCAACCGGCAGGTGGCGGTCAAAACCATCTTGCGCAGTGCGCTGGTTGATGCCGATACGATGTCCGATTTTTCCGATCGCTTTGTGCGTGAAGCGCAGGCGATCGCCCGGCTCAATCACCCCAACATCGTTGCTGTTTACGACTTCGGTGAGGAGGGCGATGTCGCCTATTTTGTCATGGAGTTCGTGCGTGGCCGGGAACTGAAGAGCTATTTTGATACGGGCGACTTCTTTGACCTGGGTGAGTCGATTCGCGTCGTTGGCGAACTGCTTTCAGCGCTCGATTTCGCCCACCAGCAAGGTGTTGTGCACCGCGACGTGAAACCAGCCAATGTCATGCTTGACGCCGAACGGCGGGTCAAGCTGACCGATTTTGGCGTCGCCCGTCTTGCCGATTCGAATAGTGACCGGACAATGGCCGGGACCATGGTGGGTACACCGAGTTATATGTCGCCCGAGCAGATCCAGGGGTTGGTGGTCGGTTCGCGGACTGATCTCTTTGCGGCGGGAATCATCCTCTATCAGAGCCTCAGTGGTGCCAAGCCATTTTCCGGGCATGGCACCTGGGCAGTCCAGAAGCAGATCGTTCATGACGACCCGTTGCCGCTGTCGGTGGTTAATCCGCAGATCGATCCCCGTTTTGACGCAATTGTTGCGCGTGCTTTGGCCAAGGATCCCGCGCAGCGTTATGCCAGCGCGGCTGAATTCGCTGCCGATCTGCGGCGGACGCTGCTTCTGGTGAGCGGCGGGGTGGATGAGCGTTTGCCAACGTTATCTCAGCCACCTGTTGTTGCGCCAATGTTGCCGACTTCCCCGGAAGCGTCACTGTCGAGTAATGCCGAAGCCACCTATGTGGAGGCCGAGAACGACGAGAAAACCAATGCGTTGCTTGGCAGTGTTCCGCTGGTGGTGGCGTCGGCCCCTGCAGTTGCAGCGCAAGAGGCAGTCACTGCGCCGCAGCGCAGTAGCAAGGCGCGCTGGTTCGCCGTGGCGGCTATTGCCGCAGTCTCGTTAGGGGTGGCCGCTTATCTGGGTTCCCCGGCGCGGTCTCCGTCGTTGGCGGATGTTCCGGCACCGGAGTCCAAAGCTGTCGTCAAGGCCGCTCCGCCGCTAACGCCGCTGCCACGCGCGGCGCCGGTGGTGGCCGCTCCCCCTGTTGTCGTGACGCCCGAAGTGACGGCGCCTTTACCGCCCTTGCCGGTTAGTTCTGAATTCGTCGACAAGACCGCCAGACCGGAAAAGACGGTTGCTGTTGCCGAGTCGGCACGGGTCGCCCGAGCCGAAGCCGCTGCCAAGTCCAGACCGTCCGCCACAAAATCCCAATTAAATCCGCGTTGTGACGATTTGATGCAACGTTTTCAGTTGGGTGATGGTCTATCTCCAGAGGATCTTCTGGTCTTGCAAAAGGAGTGCAAAAAATGAAAAGCATAAACTCCGTTGTTCTGAATGCTTGCCGCTTCCGCTGGTCGGCCTTGACGCTCGCCGCACTTCTGCTCGGTGCCTGCGGCGGTACGTTGGATGACAAGGTGGCGGGCAAGAGCGAGGCCGCTGCTCAGCCCGCGCCACCCGCACCGCCGCCGACGCTGTCCTATGAAGATGCGGTCTTGAGCGCAGCAAACAATCTTCTGAGCAAGGCGCAGCTACCGCCCGCCGAGCCGGGAACTACGCCGCGTTATACGGTGGTGATTGATCCTCTGATCGACGGTATGACCGGTGCGCAGTCGAAAGCCACGCAGGCGATGGGCGCGCGCATTGTCAGCCTGATTCGCGAGAAATATCCACAATACGAGGTGCTGCCTTTTACTGCGGCCAATGTGGCCAAGTCGCCTCTGGTGCTGGTCGGTACTTTTACCGGGGTGAACAAGGAGCGCAAGACGGCGGGCCAGCGCGAGGCGTATCGTATCTGCCTGGGTCTTGCTGACCTCAAGTCAGGCAAACTTGTAAGCAAAGGCCTGGCGTTTGCCCAAGCCGGCAATGTCGACATCACCCCGGCGGCGTACTTTCAGGATAACCCGGCGTGGACCGAAGACCCGTCGACGCTTGGCTACATCCGCACCTGTCAGGGCACCAAGGCCGGTGATCCGATCAATGCGTTATACGTAGACCGCATTCTGGCCGCCTCAATCGTCAGCGAAGCCATTGATGCCTATAGTGCCGGCAAGTATGTCGATGCGCTCGCCCTGTACGAAAGCGCCTTGCGCGTTCCTTTCGGCAACCAGTTCCGGGTCTTCTCCGGCATCTATCTGGCCAACTGGAAGCTGGGGCGCAAGGAGGCAGCAACCAGCGCCTTTGGTCAGTTGGTCGATTTTGGTCTGGACAACAAGCGTGTCGGCGTGAAGTTTCTCTTTCGGCCCGCAACGCCGGCCTTCCTCGCCGACCGCAAGTTGAGTGAGCCGTATCCGATCTGGCTGGCACAAATTGCCTCACGGGCGGCAAGCAAGAACACCTGCCTGGAGATTACCGGCCATACCAGCGCCACGGGGCCGGAGCCAATGAACGAGCGACTTTCCCTGTTACGCGCCGAATACGTCAAGACCCGTCTCGTTCAGTACTCCCCGTCGCTCGGCAAGCGGACCATCGCCAACGGTGTCGGCTCCCGGGAAACGATGGTCGGCAATGGCAAGGATGACGCTTCGGATGCCCTCGATCGGCGCGTGGAATTCAAGGTGATCGGTTGCTGACCGTGAATGGCGGCAGGCATTAAACAACTGCCGGCGCAAGGGCTGCACGCCCATGCGAACTGAAGGAAGAAAAGAAAAAGCCCGCTGATTCATCAGCGGGCTTTTCGATGATTTGTGGAGACAGGCAGGATCGAACTGCCGAC
>JBIJCY010000333.1:0-3575 GCA_044344385.1 Rhodocyclaceae bacterium
TGTGTGTGTGCAGTGCGGCGACGAGAATCAACAGTTCCGCCGGGAATCCGCTGGTCCCCGGCATGCCGAGCCCGGCCAGCCCGAAGAGCAGAAAGAAGCTGGTCAGCAGGGGCATGCGGTGCGCCACACCACCCAGATGCGCGATGTCGGTCGATCCGGTTCGGCGCTGCAGAAAAGCCAGCATCAGGAAGCCGCCGCCAGCTGCCATGCTGAAATTGAGGAGTTGCAACACCGCGCCTTGCAGTGCTGAAACCGAAAAGGAGGCGAGGCCGAGAACGACAAGGCCGACATGCGACAGGCTGAGATAGGCCAGAACGCCGCGCAGGTTGCTCTGTGCCAGTGCGGCAACCGCCCCGTAGAGAATGGCTACCGTGCCGAGGCCGGCGAGCAGCCAGTGCAGGTCGTGAGCCGCCTCTGGGGCGAGCGGGATGACAAAGCGGATCAAGCCGTAAGCACCGAGTTTCAGTCCAACCAGCAAGGCTGTAACCGCCGCCGGCGCGCCCATCGCTAGCGCCGGCAACCAGGTATGCAAGGGAATCAGCGGCACCTTGACACCAAAACCGACGAGCAGAAGCAGAAACACGACGTACTGCGTATCTCTGGGCGGTGAATTGGCAAGCAGCGTCGGCAGGTCAAAAGTCAGCGCACCGCCAGCCGCATGATTGAATGCCAGTAACAGAATCCCGAAGAGCAGCGGCACGCCGCCGCCCAACATGACAAAAAAGTAGCGCACGGCCGCTGTCTGCCGCCAGCCGCCGACGCCCCACAGGCTGACAAGGAAGTAGAGCGGCAACAGCGTCAGCTCCCAGCAGAAGAAAAAGAGGATCGAGTCGAGTGCGCAAAACACACCAAGCGTTGCTGCCTCCAGTATGAGCAGCAATGCAAAATAGAGCCCCGCTGCTCCCTGAATATTGCGCCAGCCGGCGATCACGGCGCCGCAGAAGAGCAAGGCGGTGGCCGGCAGAAAGAGTAGCGAGAGGCCATCGACACCGACCAGATAACGGATGTTGAGCCCTGGCATCCAGCGCGCCGAGTCGATCAGTTGGAAGCCGCGTTGCGCGCCATCAAAAGCCACAACAATCAGCAGTGATGCGAGCAGGGTGAGCAGGGCCGCTGCCAGCGCTGCACGCCGTGCCCATGCCGCATCGCGCGACAAAACGGCGAGCAGCGCACCAAGCAGCGGCAGCGCCAGCAGGCTGGTGAGCAAGGGATATTGGGCCAGCTCAATCATGGTGAAAGTAGCCCCCAAGAACCTTCGCCGCGCTATCGGTCAGATGCAGCCAAGGCTCGGGAAAGAAACCAGCAAGCAAGAGTACAAGCAACGCGATGCCGCCGATGAAATACTCCATGACTTGCGTTCGCTCGATGTTTTTCACCGACAGCTCAACCGGCGGCGGCGCCAGAAAAGCGCGCTGAAAAGCCCACAGCAAAAAGCCTGCAGCGGCGACGTTGCCAAGCGCGGTGGCTACCGTCGGCAAGGCACCAAAGGTTTCAATCGAGGCTTCAAGCACCAGGTGCGCGGCATCGAAACCCGGTGTGCCGGGCATGCCGAGAATCGACAGGCCGCCGATCAGGAAGGCGATGGCGATAAACGGAATGCGGTCAAACAAACCGCCGAGACTCGCCAGGTCCGTCGTCCCGGTGCGGCGATAGACGTAACCGACCATCAGCAGCATCACGGTAACGGCCAGCCCGAAGTTAACCGACAGCAGGACGGCACCCTGCAGACCGGAAGGATGCAGGGTGAATAAGCCGATGATGATCAGGCTGGTGTGGCTGACCACGGCGAAGGCCATCAGGCGGCGCAGATTAACCTGTAGCAGGGCAAGGATCGCCGCGTAGAAAACGCCGAGCATGGCGAAGGCAACGACGTAGGGTTGCCAGACCATGACCGCCTCGGCAGTAAGCGGCAGGATAAACCGCGCCATGCCATAAACGCCAACCTTGACGCCGAGCAGTAATACCGGGCCGACAGCGATCAGGCCGTGTCCCGCCGTATTCGGCAGCCAGCCATGCAAGGGAAAGAGCGGCGTGCGGATGGCCAGTCCGTAAAACAGCAGGAAGAAAGCAGCCGACTGGAATTTGCCGAGCGGCGGCGTCTGCAGTAAATCAAAGAAATCGAAACTCCAGCGCCCGCCCGTGGCGTCGGCATGGCTCCAGCCGAGCACCACGATGCCGGCAACAAACAGACACCAGCCAAAGCCCTGGTACTGGAGAAAGCGCGACAGTGCCTGGCTGGCTTCCTTGGCCGAGGCCCAACGCCAGAGCAGGTAGCCAACAAGCGCCAACTGGATTGCCGCAGCACCGGCGAACCAAAGCAAATTCATCGTTGTCAGCATCACCATCAGCGCCGATTCAATGGTTAGCAGAACGGCAATCAGTCGTGCCGGCGTCATCTGTTCGCGCGCCATACCGTAGAAGGTCAGCAACAGCCCGAGCAGCGCAGTGAGCAGAACGAAAAGTACGGTGATGCCATCGGCTGCCGCATGATAAGCGAACGCATCGACGCGTTCGGCAAACTGCAGCATGCTGGCCGAAGCATCGATCCGGCGGTAGAGATCAAGCGCCACACAAAGCTCGGCAACAGCAAACAGCCGGCCGAAGAAAACAGCCAGTTGCGCGTCACGCATGACCATCAACAACGCCGCGCCGATCAGCGGCAGCCACTGTAAGGTCGCCAGCAGCGGATAGTTGGCGTGGGCAACCCAGGGTAGTTCGCTGATCACAGGATCACCACAAAAGTAGCCATCACCATCAGCATCAGATAGCGCGGATGTGCAATCAAGCGCTCGACCGCTTCCATGTATTCACCGGCGTGGCGCAAGTGCTGTTGCAGCGTGCCGCCGCCGCTAAGCAGAAGATGCGTCTCGATGCGCTGCAGGGTGTCCGATATTTGAAACAGCAAACGTCCGGCCGCGCCGTGACCGCGGATTAGATCGTCGACGGAGGGGTCGCGCGCATCATCCGGCGTGTCTTCGAGCGGCACACCAATCACCCGGTCGATCACCTGTTCGTCGAGCAACCGCACATCGCGCCCCAGCCCCTGCGTCGGCCTCGTGAGCAGAGCATGCGCCAGTGACTCAATCCAGAAACGTTGCAGGGCTGCGGTATAGAGCCACGGGCGGGCCGCCAGCCACAGCGGCACGGCGCGCGCCGGCTGGCCAACGAGATGCATGTAGGAAGGGGCAAGAAGAAACTGATAGGCGCGCCACGCCGCATGCAGACAAAGATGCCAGGTGGCCAGCCCGAAGAAGCCGAGACCGCAGGCGACGAACATCAGCCCGACTTGTGTCACGGTGGAAAAAATGAGTGCCGATTTGACATCGCTTTGCACCAGTGCGCACAGATAGCCGTAGAACGCCGTCATCAGACCGGCGAAAGCAATCAGCGCCATGATATCCGGCACCTGGACAAGCAAAGGTTCGAGTCGCAGCAGTAGATACACGCCAGCATGAATCATCAGCGAGCCGTAGAAAACCGCCGATGATGGCGTCGGCCCCTCAAGCGCCCGTGCGATCCACGGCGAGAAAGGCAACTGCGCCGATTTGGCCAGCGCGGCAACGACCAGACCAAAC
>JBIJCY010000334.1:0-3563 GCA_044344385.1 Rhodocyclaceae bacterium
AGCGAGATAGTCGTGTACCAGATGCCGGCCGTCGGCAAGGCCGACCAGCCATTTATTGCTCAGCGGGTGCGACCAGAAAGCCGCGTTTTTCTCGATCAGGATGACTTCAAGATCGGGTGCCGTTTTTCTTAAGTGGCTGGCCGCACTGAGCCCACCCCAGCCAGCACCGATAATGACGACGCGTTTTCCCCTGGCGGGTGGCAGAAGCTCAGTGCTGCTGCCGACGAGTGGCGCCGCGCTTACGGTAATCGAGGCGCCGAGTGCACTGGAAGCGGCGAGAAAGTTACGGCGTTTCATCGGTTGGTGTGGGGGCTGTGATTTTTTTCGGTGTGGCAGAAGATAAGTGAGGTTGTCTTGAATCGAGCCGTTGCGGAAGAGGCCAGACTGCGAAAGCGGTCGCTCAACGAATAGAGCTAACCGACGCTGCGCGGTTTCATCGCGCAGCGTCCCAGCGGACTGCCGGATTATTTTCCTTCGAGATAAAAATCCGCCTTAACAACAGCACCTCTCCAGACAGATTCAGTTGCTCCTTCAAAGCGGTTTTTTCCAGGAACTTGCGTCATTGTTACTGCTATGTCTTCACATTTCATGCCGCCAGGCGCCACAAATGTCCATGTGCCCTCTTTGAGTTCAGCGGTCGTTTCACCTTGGCGCGTGCATCCATCCCAAAACACTACTTTGAGTTTTGCTTTTGTAGGAGTTTCCATTTGAATCAACTCGACTTCTGCCTTGTTCTGGTTTCGCCCCCATTTTCCTTCTATGTTTTGTGATAGCGCCGATTCTGCAGCTATTGCGGAAACGGCCAAAAATAGCATGCTGGTGAAGGCGATATTTCTGATTCTCATTATTTGCTCCCTGAGCGTGGTTGAAAAAATCTAACAGTTATTCATCGGTTCCGTCGGTCCGTATCCTTAGTGTGCGACGTGCTGGTAATCTCAGTCGGGAATGGCGGCTATGGAGTGACTTCTTGGATGGCTGCTCGTGGCCGGATTGTGTCCTTGCGCAATCGCCATTCCGTTAGTGCGGTGCTTTGCCCGCTTAGCCCCATTCGGCATAGCCGGCCTCACGCTGGCTGCGTATTGCAAGAACGAATACGGTATCGATTTTGGCGATATAGCGATACAGGGCGATATAGCCGTGCGATTGCTGCCCAATTACCAGTTCCCGCTTGCCGTTACTGACGGGTCGGCCGATCCTCGGGTTGTGTTCAAGCACGTCGAGGGCGTTGATTATTTCCAAAATGCGCAAACTCGGGTTTTCAACTTGGTATTGGGTGAGGTGGTCGAGGACACGATCAAAATCCTCCCCCACCTCCGGTGCCAATTCGATGCGCGACACCTCAACGCGCCAATTTTTTCGCGGCCGGGCGCTTGACGGACTTGCCGGCCAGTCGTTGTTCCAGATAGCCGCGCATTGCTTCCCATGAAATCGTTTTGCCGGAGTCGACGATTCGGGCGTAGCGCTCCTCCGCGACCGTGTCGAACTGGGCGCAAAGTTCTGCCTGCTCGGCTTTTTCCGCAATCGCCTCCAGCATGAAACCATGCGGGGTCGTGCCGGATTGTTTTGCTGCAATAGCGACGCGGGTTTTCAGGTCGTCGGGCATGCGGATGGTTGTCGTAGGCATGAAGGTCTCCACAAGTGAGGTACAGCACAGGAGTACTGTAGCACATTGGTGCTACGCTGAAGTTTGCGCTTGTCGACGAATGAAAAGTGGCAAGTTCGATCGCTTTTTAGCTGCGTGCTTCAGCCAGTTCCTCATTCAGCTCATCTTCCACCGCATCCGGATCAGCAAGCCGTTCCCATGGCTCCATCAACACCAGCCAGAGCAGTTTTTCAAATTCGACGGCGAAGCGTTCGACGATGCGTTCGGGGTCGTCGACCATGTTCTTGTCGGTGATCAGGCCGAATTGCACTTTGCCGTCGTAGGAAAGAATGGAGACGCCCATGCCGACATCGCCCGACTGCGGTACCCAGACCATCTGCTGCTTGAGCGTGGCGCCGGCGAAGTAGCGTGCCTGCTGAGGGCCCGGGACGTTGGTCATGACGGCAGTGGCTTTGCTGGCCAGCAGGTCGAGCACCTGATCCTGTATGAACTTGGGCGCCATGCCCACGGCACCGAGGATGGTGAAGGTGAGCATCGCTTGATACGAGCCTTTGAGCGCTGCCATGCGGGCGCGCGTTTCGTACACGCGCGCCAGCGGGTTTTCGATGCCTACCGGGAGTTCAAGGGCAACGAGGCCGAAGCGGTTGCCGAGATCTTCAATGTCGCCGGGGGCGCGCAGATTGACCGGCACCAGTGCGCGAATTTCGGCATCTTCAACGGGGTCGCCTTTTGCCTGCAGATAGCCGAGCAAGGCGCCGGCAACCGAGGAGAGCAACATGTCATTGACCGAACAGCCGAGCACCTTGCCGACGGCTTTTACTTCGCTCAGCGACATTGGCTCTGACCAGGCGACACGCTTGACGGTGCCGGGTTTGCCCTTGAATCGGGTTGCCGTGTCATTGGGCATCATTGCGAGCTTGCCGACTTCCTTGGCAATCGCGCCGGCGATGCGGGCGTAGTCGAAAGCCTTGGCGGGGTTGCTGAGCAGCCCGAGGTATTTGACCCACAGTTTGCCGCCGATACGGATCGAGGCTAGCGTTGCATCGGTCATCGGTTCGTAGATCCAGCGCCAGAAGAGGTCGTTTTCGTGCGTGTCGGGTTCTTCTTCAGCGCTTGTCGTATCGAGTTTCCACGGGGCCAGGCCGCCGTCTTCCGGGGCGTCGGCGTGCTCGTCGGTGAGCGAATTGAGGACGCCAATGAGGGCAATGCCGTCGGCAATGGCGTGATGGATGCGAGCAACCAGCGCTGAGTAGCCTTCGCTGGTTTCAACGAGGTGAAATTCCCAGCGCGGACGCGAGGGATTGAGCGGTTCGCTGGCCATTTCAGCGACGAATTTCTGTAGCTCGCTCTTGTCGCCGGGCGCCGGGAGGATTGAATGACGAACATGCGCGTCGATGTCGAAATTGGCATCGTCGGCCCACCATGCGCCATTACCTTCCTGCGTGGCAATCTGGCGAAAACGGCGGTAGCGCAGCATGCGATGGGCAACGGTGCGCTTCAGACGTTCATAGTCCATGCGGCCTTCGAAGATCATCACGCCGAGAATCTGCATCAGGTTCTCGGGACGATCCATGCGCAGCCAGGCGGTGTCGACGTTGGACATGCGTTCACGTACTCGTTCGCGCGAAGTCATCGCGGGTGCTCCGGAAAATGGCAAGCCCATATAATAGCAAGCTCAATCAGAACATCATCATCCGGAGAAAAAACATGAGTGATTTACAAAGCCGTTTCGAAGCTGCCGTCGCCGGTTCAAAAACGCTGAGCGAGCGCCCGGATAACGCCACGCTGCTCAAGCTCTATGCGCTCTACAAGCAGGGCAGCGCCGGCGACGTCGAAGGCAAGCGACCAGGGTTCACTGACATGGTCGGTCGGGCGAAGTTTGATGCCTGGGCAGGATTGAAGGGCACGACGACTGATGAGGCGATGAATCAGTACATTGCGCTGATCGAGGCGTTGAAGG
>JBIJCY010000335.1:0-3559 GCA_044344385.1 Rhodocyclaceae bacterium
TCAGCGCAGCATTTATCGAATCCCTGTGGTCACCCAGCCGCACCCTACCCTTCGAGCTGAAGATCGGCGTCGGCATTGCCGTGTGGGTCGTATTGCTCAGCTATTTCCTGTTCGCCGGACGGAAAGGCACGACACCGCATGCAGCTTGACCAGCTCAAGCTTGCGTTGCGCCGGCGCAGCCCGTGGGAGGCGCTCGACCTCGGACTGGTCATGCTGCGCCGCTGGCGCGGGCCGGTCTACCGCGTCTGGCTGAGCACCTTCGCACCCTGCGCGCTGTTGATCATCGCCCTGCTCTGGCAATGGCCGGCGGCCGCCGTACTCATCATCTGGTGGCTGAAACCTTTATTCGACCGCCTCCTGCTCAAGGTCTTCGCCGAGGCTTCGTTTGGCACAGCACCGTCGGTGCGCGATGTGTGGCGAGCGCTCCCGGGGTTGCTCCGCCATTCGGGCCTGCTCGCCGGCCTGACGCTACGCCGTTTCAACACCAGCCGCTCTTTCGACCTGCCGGTCTGGCAACTCGAAGGTCAGCGCGGCAAGGACGGCCGTGCACGCCTGCGCGTTCTCGGCCGCAAGACGAGCAGTTATGCTTTCTGGCTGACTTTTGTTTGCGCGCACTTTGTCGTCATTTTCGAATTCGGCCTGGTCGCGATGATGGATGTTTTTACGCCATCCGACGGACTCCCGTCATTCTCCTGGGCGGAACTCGTTGCCGGTGAATCGGAGGATTGGCATATTTACGCTTTCAGCTTTGCCTGGGTCATCGCCGAATCGATTGTCGAGCCATTTTTCATCGCAGCGGGTTTCTCGCTTTACCTCAACCGGCGCAGCGAACTCGAAGGCTGGGACATTGAAGTCGCCTTCCGGCGCATGGCGGCAAGACAAATCGAAGTTGCCTCGACAACGGGTTTGGCAACGGGTTTAACAAATAACTCAGGTGCGGGCTCAACGCTGGCGCGCACAACGATGGTCGCTTTGCTCACCGGCAGCCTGTTGTGGACACTCGCCAGCCCGCGTGAAGCGTCGGCTGAAGAAGCCATCATCGCACCGTCAAACGAACAAGTGGTGGCGCAACAGACACCGGCACCGGCCAGCCGCCCGGGCGGCGACATCAAACAGGCAGTCGACAAGATTCTCGCCGACCCGGTGTTTGGTCACAAGGTCGAAGAAACAAGCTGGCGGCCGCGCAAGCAGGAGAAAGAAACCGCGGAAGACATCCCGTGGTGGGCAAAACAGCTGATCAAATTCGCCGAACTACTGGCCAGCGGTACACGCGGCGTGATCTACGTGCTGATCTTTCTGTCCGCAGTGGCTTTGCTTATCGTGATGTACCGCTACCGACACCTTGCTTTCGGCGAGCGAAAATCGGCAATCAAACAGCCAGACACCTTGTTCGGCCTCGACCTGCGCCCTGCTTCTCTGCCCGACGACATCGCCGGCGCGGCGCTGGCCGAGCTCGATGCAGCGCGTTACGCCTCTGCCTTGTCGCTACTCTATCGCGGCACGCTGGTTGCGCTGATCCGGCGCCAGCACATCGAGTTTCGTGCGGGTGACACCGAGGACGTCTGCCTGCGCCGCGTCAGTGGCCGCATCGATGCACAAGCGGCAATTTATTTTGGCCTTCTGCTCGACGCCTGGAAGCGCACGGCCTACGCCGAAACACCGCCCGACGCGGCAAGTGCGCGTGAGCTGTGCCTGCGTTGGGCACAGCACTTTGCCGGGCCGGGCCGGGCCGCATGAAGCGCACCGTCATCTGGTCGCTGCTCGCAGTGACCGTCATATCAACGCTGCTCACCCTGTGGTTCCTGCAAAATTTTGAACAGGCACCGAGCAGTCACTGGGAAGCCGCGCAGAAGGAAGCCCTGCGTAATCCGTATCTGGCGCTGGAACGTCTGTTCGGCCAATTCGGCCGGCCGGCGAAACGCCTTGAGTCCCCCGGCTCACTCGATGCGTTAGCCGCCGGTGGCGTCCTGATTCTCGATGAAAACCGGCGCCGCAACGTCAATCCGGAGCGCGCCGGGCGGCTGCTCGATTGGGTACAGAGTGGAGGCTATCTGATCGTTGCCGCCGAAGATGTGGGTGACGACCCGTTGCTTGCGAAGCTCGGTGTGAGCCGCTACAAAGCCTCACCCTCGATGCAATGCCCGGCAGAGGAAGCAGTGGAAAAACCGGCGGAAACGCCGGTGGGGAAAAAACCGCCAGCCAAACCCGGCATCGTGAAACCTCCGCTGCCCATCGAGTTACGCCTGCCCGGCAGCGACACCAGTTACCGCTTCAATCGCCATGGCAACGGCCTGACCAGTTCATCACCCGAGCCGGAGTGGCGTGCCGGCCTGAGCGATGAACGCAACGCCGTGCTCCACTACACGTGGGGGCAAGGCCGGATTACCGTGCTCGACGGGTTGCAGTTTCTCAACAACCAGCAGATCGGCACCCTCGACCACGCCGAACTGATCTGGGCGCTGCTGCAGCAATACCAGCCGCAGGGTGAACTGCGTCTGGCCTCGCGCATGGAGGTGCCAACACTCTGGCAATGGCTGATCGAATCGGCATGGATGCTGCTGATCAGCGCCGCTCTGCTGATCACGCTCTGGCTATGGCGGATCATCCCGCGCTTTGGCGGCACGCTGGCCACACCGATAGCCGAGCGCCGCGATCTTGTCCAGCATCTCGCCGCAATCGGCCGCAGCGTCTGGCGAGAAGGCGGCATCACCCACTGGCTGAACATCGTTCGCCAGGCCGTTCATAAACGACTGGCGCTGCGTCACCCCTACCTCTTCCGCCAGGAAGCATCCGAACAACGCATCGTGCTGGCCAAAATCGCCGGCTGCAAAACAAAAGACATCCAGTCAGCGCTGACCTCCGGTCAGGCGCTGGCCCCCGACGATTTCACCCTGGCCATGCAAACCCTGCAGCGCCTCGACCAACGCCTTTGAATCTGGCACAAACATCAGGGAATACTATAAGGGCTGATTGTAACCACGGCGACACGGCGAGCACGGCGAAAAGCTTCAGTTTTGTTCGGTTTTACGTGGCAGCTGAGTGGTTCTCTAAAACGATATAACTATTTTTTCGCCGTGTTCGCCGTGTCGCCGTGGTGAACTATTTTTTTAGCAATCAAGGACGCAACGCATGAGCACACTGAACGAAGAACAGGCACAAAAAGCCACGGCCCTGCTGCAAGCCATCCGCGAAGAACTTGCCAAGGCGGTGATCGGCCAACCGGCAGTACTCGACGAGGTATTGATCGGCCTGCTCGCTGGCGCGCACATCCTGTTGGAAGGCGTGCCCGGCCTCGGCAAGACGCTGCTCGTCAAGGCGCTGGCCAAGACCTTCTCGGGCGAGTTTGCACGCATCCAGTTCACCCCGGACCTGATGCCCTCGGACGTTGTCGGCCACACCATTTTCGACCTGAGCAACAACCAGTTCGTCACCCGGCGCGGCCCGGTATTTACCAACCTGCTGCTCGCCGACGAAATCAACCGCGCGCCGGCCAAAACGCAGTCGGCACTGCTTGAAGCGATGCAGGAATATCAGGTCACACTCGACGGCGCGGCCAGCC
>JBIJCY010000337.1:0-3558 GCA_044344385.1 Rhodocyclaceae bacterium
GCGTTGCCCAGATTATTGTGCGCCGGGGCCAAATCCGGCTTAAGGTCCAGTGCTCGCCGGAGACTCACCACCGCCTCATCAAAGCACTCAAGCGCCTGCAGCACAATGCCCAAATTGTTGTGCGTTTCTGCAGAATCAGGCTGTATCTCCAGCGCCCGACGATAACTCGCAGCCGCCTCTTCGTGTCGAGCAAGCCCCTGCAAGGCATTACCCAACTCAATATGAAGTTCAGCGGAACCGGGGGTAATCTTCAGCAGCCGTCGATAACTCACTACCGCATCATCAAGCCTTCCCAAGTCCTTCAGAACGTTGCTCCGCGCCACTTCGGCGTCGACAAAATCCGGTTTCAACTCGATGGCCTTGTCGTAAGCGGCAAGCGCCGCTTCCCTGCGGTCTGAACAAAGGTAGGCATTGCCAGTGTTGTAGTGCGCAGCGGCGTAAGCTGGACTGAAAACAAGCGCTTTCGCGTAAGCTGCCAATGCGCCTTCTGCCTCTCCCCTATCAAGCAAAACATTGCCACGATTGAGATGCGCCCGTGCCAGCGTCGGCGCCAGGCGAATGGCCGACTCGTAACGCTCCAGCGCTTGTTCTGGCAAGCCTTCGTCCTCAAGGCCATTGCCCTGTTCAATCAAGTCCAGAGCAGCACGTTCCGATGTGCCGACCTCGCACGTGTTCCCGCCAACGATACCGCTGAGCCGGTTCAAATAGGCCGAAGCCACATCTCCGCCAGTTTTTTTATCGAGCGCCGTAAGAACAAGGTGCGCCAGATCATACGATTTCAATAAGTCATGCGCGAGAACTGCGTACTTCTGAAGTTTGATCTCTGACAAGCCATCCAGATGCATCCAGTCACGAACATAAATCGCGTCTGACCAGAGAAGCTGCCGACACCCCTGACTAATGTTAGCCAGCGGCTTGAAAGGGCGCGCAGCGTAGCCATTAAACGTGTGGAATTGAAAACCTTGTCGGCGCAGAAAAGCATCGACATCGGCAAATAACGGCTGGCCTTGATAGAGTTCGACAAACTCAACCTCAGTATCAATGACAAGCGTATCGGCGAGAATGCGACGAGCATTCTCGAATACTGCAAGCTCACTTCCCTGAACATCCATCTTGAAGAAATCAACATCTTCAATTTCCACAAGGTCGTCTACCCGCGTTGTATCTACCGCGTGCATCGCTACCGGCGTCACCAGTTCAGACAAGTTCTGAAATTTTTCAAGCAAGGGCGTATTCGGCGCAAACAGAGAACCCGTCAAAGCCCAGTTTGTCTCATGGAAAGTTGCCGGCTGACCATCCCCGACAAAATGCGGAAAAAACCGGTGCGGCGGCCCGAAGGTCTTGTTAAGGCGTTCGCACTCCGCGCCATCGGGTTCGAAGCCAATAATTCGTGCGCGTCCGGCATCCACGAGGGGCTGATAGGGCGGACGCTCGGAAAGTGCGGCCCCAACATCAAGGACATTGATCAAAAAATTGGAGGGGAAAAACTCCAGCAGACTCCACATCAGGCAGGCTCCTTACAAAGGAAAACTTAGTGATCAGACACAGCACTCAGACGGATTGTATTTTTTGCTGATCACACCATGCCTGCCACATGCCACGCAAGGCCACCTCGAGGTTTTGAGCAAAACGTGTCGCATCGAAGATCGGTGAAGCCAGAACCTGCTGCCTCAAGCCGCCGCGCAGCGCAGCCAAGCGCTGCAAATCGCCAGCATACGATACCGCTCTTGCAACGTAGTCATCGGCATCCTCGGCAATCCATTCGGGCAAGCCGGCATTCATCAGCAAGCCCACACCTTGCCGTGACAAGAAACTCTTTCCCGACAGGGTCAGTACCGGCACCCCCATCCATAGCGCTTCAACCGTCGTAGTACCGCCCGTATAGGGAAACGGATCCAGCCCAATATCAACCCGTTGATAGGTCGCAAGATAATCTGTTCGTGAGGAGAATCCTTCCAGGATCAAGCGCTCCATACCAATACCATAAACGGCGAAACGCTCAACGACGCTTTGCTGCACGGAGGCTTCTGATAACTGCAGGGCTTTGAGGAACATTCTACTGCCCGGCACCGCCTTCAGTATCCGGGCCCACAACGCTAAAACAGCATCGTTCATCTTGCTCAGGTTGTTGAAACAAGCAAACACCACATAACCGTTATTGACGGCGGGAAGCGGGGTAACTTCAAGAGACACATCCGGAGGAGTGAAACAAAACCGGGTTTCCGGCAGGCGCCAGATTTTTTCGGTGAAACTGACTTCTTCACTGGCCGGGAGTGTCCACGGATCGGCAATAAGATAATCAATCTCGGCAACCCCGGTCGTCGCAAAATAGCCCAGCCAACTGACTTGTATCGGCGCCGGCTTCCAGGCAAACACAGGCAAACGGTTGTACGCCGTATGCCCGGAAAGGTCGATCAGGAGATCAATGCCATCATCGCGGATGCACTGGACCAGATGTTCATCTGATAGACCCGCTACCAGATGCCAGCCGTGACAGTGGGCCCTGATTCGCTCGGTAACTTCGTCGCTTCCGAAGTAACTTGAGTAGCCAAAAACCGCCAATCTCCCTGCAGCATGCTGCACCAACGCAGCCAGTACGCCTTCAAGAAAATGCCCCACCGGGTGTAGACGCAAATCCCCTGACACAAAGCCAACACGCAAACATCGGGAAGTGTCTGGAATATTGCGCCAATCCAGACAACGCCGGGCTCGTCGTGCCACAACTTCACCATAGCGCTGCGCTTCAGACAACAGTGTCGGGGCAGACAGATTGGCCCGGTAATTGTGCGAGAACAGCAAATTGCTGTATGCCTCAACGTACTCAGGGTTGAGTTTCAACGCCCTGCGGTAACTCTCTTCCGCATCGTCAAGCTGACCCAAATCATCCAGCACATTACCCCGCGCCACTTCAGCGTCCACAAAATCCGGTTTCAACGCTATCGCCTTGTTATAGGCAGTCAGCGCAGCTTCCCGGCGACCTTGGCGAAGGTAGGCGTTACCCATATTGAAGTGCGCGGAAGCATATCCCGGATCACAGACAAGCGCCGTCGCACAGGCGGCCAATGCACCCTCCGCGTTCCCCATCGACAGCAGAACATTGCCACGATTCAAGTGTGCGCGCGCCAAATTTGGCGCCAGACGAATAGCTGCTTCATAGTGCTGCATGGCTTCAGTCATCTGCCCGGCATCCTCGAGAGCATTCCCTTTCTCGATCAAATCGCCAGCCTCCTGCTCGGCGGTGTCGGCCTTGCTTTTGCCGCCTGCTGACGAACTGAATCGATCAAACAATCCCATCCCGCTCCCTTTCAACATTCACATTCACGGCCCATGGCTGACGGCTCATGGAACTAAATCACCTCGCCTTGTTGCTGCTTGTGAGCACGGTCAACAATCTTGATGGCATTTGCCCGGTATCTGATCAAGCAGCGTGATGGACGAGGGGTGACCCCCCTCAGGGAACTTGAACAAACGAACCCTTTGGGGGAGTCTCCGGTTACCAAGCCAAGAGACCCCCAAAGTGTGCCATGCCCTGCTGCAAGACCCCAAGTTTTTTCAACT
>JBIJCY010000336.1:0-3558 GCA_044344385.1 Rhodocyclaceae bacterium
CAGCACCAGTTTTTCTGCCTTGAGGATTTCGGCGATCTTGCCTGCCACCACGTCGGCATTAATATTGTAGGTTTCGCCATCCTTGCCGACACCAATCGGCGCGATGACCGGGATGAAGCCACCGGCTTCCAGATGGCCGATCAGCGACGGGTCGATCTGCACAATGTCGCCGACCTGGCCGACGTCGATCAGGTCTTCGGGGTTGTCCTTGTTCGGTAGCAGCAGCTTTTTGGCGCGGATGAAGTTGCCATCCTTGCCGGTCAGTCCGACCGCTTTGCCACCGGCGTGATTGATCAGGTTGACCACGTCCTTGTTAACCTGCCCGCCGAGCACCATTTCGACGATCTCCATCGTCTCGGCATCGGTGACGCGCATGCCCTGGATGAACTCCCCTTTTTTGCCGACGCGTGCCAGCAGATTCTCGATCTGCGGCCCGCCGCCATGCACGACGACGACGTTCATGCCGACCAGCTTGAGCAGCACCACATCGCGCGCGAAGCACTGTTTAAGATTCTCGTCGGTCATCGCATTGCCGCCATATTTGACGACGATGGTCCGGCCGTGAAACTTTTTGATGTAGGGCAGCGCCTCGGCGAGGATAGAGGCTTCGTCGGCGGGGGTGATCGAGCGTTCGGTCATGGCGGGAATCCTTGAAAAGACTGGCTGGATTTTACGCGGCGCCGCAGCAGAATGGCAAATAACACTATCTAAAGTGCGATACATAGTGTGATAAAGTGTGCTGTATCGCGTCATTCAGGAGAAAGTCATGTCGAGCATCAGTGCCAACGATCTCAAGACCAAGGGCGTCCCCGCCATCGAAGCCGCACTTGCCAATCAAGCGGAAGCGATTATTTCGGTGCGTGGCAAGGATCGTTTTGTGGTGATGGATATTGCTCATTACAACTATCTGCGTGAATGCGAGCTCGATGCCGCGCTGGCCGAGACGCGCGCAGACCTGGCGGACGGGCGTTTCGTCAAGGAGTCGGCAGCGGCGCATCTGGCGCGGCTGACGGCCGCTGAATGAGTTACGCACTAGTTTTTACCGAACAATACACCCGGCGCGCAGCACGCTTTCTCAAGCGGCACCCCGAGTTGAAGCAGCAATACCTCAAAACGCTGCAACTGCTTGAGGCCAATCCCTTTCATCCGGGCTTGCGTCTGCACTCGCTGGCCGGGCGGCTTGAGGGTTTGCATTCGATATCAATCAATCTTTCTTACCGCATTACGCTGGAATTGCTGATCTCGGCGGAAGAAATAATTCCGGTCAATATCGGCGATCATGATGCGGTTTATTGATTGGGCTCCGGGCAACCGCATTTGATTTTAAAACCTACCGCAGAGGCGCAGAGGTAACGCAGAGAACAGCAAAATACAGGCAAGAATCTGATTTTCTCTGCGTCCTCTCTGCGTCCTCTCTGCGTCCTCTGCGCCTCTGCGTTGGGTGTCGATGTTTAAATGCGATTGCCCTGATTGATCCGGCTTGATTGCACGCTTCTCTGCCGATAGAGTGTGGTCATGACCGCCCCCGACCTCCAGCAATCCCTGCAGAAAATGCGCCCGACGCTGCTGCGTTTCGCCATGCCGCAACTGCGCAATGAGGCGGCGGCCAAGGGTCGCTGAACCATCAGCGTTTAGCACACATCAATTCCAGCTGAAAATCATGGCCGGACGGCCTTTTTCGCGACAATATGCCGCAGCGTCGGCGCTTTCCCGGCCGCTATAATCGCCCCCCATAATTTACTCACGGGGTGCTGCAATGATCGCGTCTGAACATGTGCCCATTGCCGGCTCGCGACTGACGATGGCTACCACAGTTTTTCTCTTGGCAATGTTTTCGGCCGATATCGCCACAGCCCAGCACGAACATGGAAGCCCCTCTGTGGCAACACCCAAAGCGGGTGGATGGACTTCCTATCCGACACTCACCATCAACGCCGGCCGTTCACCGCAGCAACCTATCCGCGTCAGCACTGAGGGGGCGCAGTTTTCAACCTTGTTGCTGCAATCCCCCTCTCAGCCAGACGTTGCCCAACTAACTTCCGAGACAGGCAAGTGGTCAATCGATCGTTCAGCGGCCGGTGCGGGGGGGCATCTATGGGCTGTTGCAACGGCATCTGCTGATATGCAGCGAGTCCGGGCAAGCAGCTATCTCTTTCTGCCGATGAAGCATCAAGTTCCGACGGAAATGCTGATGCGTTCCCGCGATGGTCTTGAAATCATCCCGCTTCGCCTGCCGGAACATGGTGGTATCCGCGAAGGAAGCACATGGAAGTACCTGATTCGCCACAACGACGTCGCGTTGGCGGGTACGGATGTCGTCCTTGAAACCGCAGGAAAAACACGAGAAATATTTAAAACCGACTCGTCGGGAATCGCCGCAATCAGATTTCCGCGCGATTTTTCTCCGGAAAAACTCACCGGAGAAAATCCGATGTCGACAAAACAGGAGTTCGTCCTCGCCGTTCAGCATGCGGATGGCGGCATGAAACACCTCTCAACCTTCAACCACCACTATCTCCCGGATCGAATGCGCGAACGCAGTCTGTTTGGCGGCATCGGTGCACTCGCTTTTGGAATGGTCCTGGCTGCACCGCTACTGCGCCGAAAGGGAAAGAAAAATGCGTGATTTTGCCCTTCGAATTTTCCCGACGCTTTCGCGCCTGCGAATCTTCGTTCAGCTGCTTACTTTCTTTCTGAGCGTTTATGGTGCGGTTGTCGTTGGCCACTATGCGGCTGAAAAAATATCGACAGCGTTGCCGGCCCTTTCTTGCGCCTATGACAGCCAGAACGGCGGCTATTGCGTCCTCGTGCCACTGCAGCACCAGATGGATCATCGCGTTGGTGCCGCCATCGTACGGGCGCAGCAGGTCACCATTCAGGTGCTCATACCGGTATTTTTGACCCTGTCGACGTTTCTTCTTTTCTTCTTTGTTCTCGGCAAGGCTTTCTGCGCCTGGGTTTGCCCGCTCGGGACCGTGCAAGAGTTTCTTTACCGACTTGGTCGAAAACTCGGGCTGGCGACGCGCAGCTTGCCCGCGACGGGCCTGCCCAAACTTCGGCCGATAAAGTGGCTGATCCTGATCGGCCTCGTATTCCTGCTTCCTTTGCTGGTCGGACTTGGCTACGCACCGCAGGCAGCAGGCAATCCCTATTGCGACATCTGCCCCTCGCGCATTGTTACGACACTTCTGACGGCCAATACCGATGAATTGGCACTCAACATGAGCAGCAATCTCGGTATGACTCTGGGCCTTATCGGCAACGTACTCACGGGCTTCATCATTGTCGCCGCGCTTGCCTATCGCCAGCCCTTCTGCCGAATCTGCCCGATGCTGGCAATGAACGCCATCTTCCGTCACGCCTCGCTGCTGCGCCTCGTCAAGGTCGAAAACACCAAATGCGACAAGTGCGGCATCTGCACGCGTGCCTGTCCGATGGATATTCCGGAAATTCACCACAACCATGGCCGCAAGGCCTACAACGAAGACTGCACGCTCTGCGGGCGTTGTGCCGAGTTCTGCCCCGACGACGCAATCATCCAGCTGAAATTCGGCCCCG
>JBIJCY010000338.1:0-3555 GCA_044344385.1 Rhodocyclaceae bacterium
AAAAATACTGATCGCTGAACATGAAGGTTCCGATATACGCATCCCCTTCGACGCGCTGCTGGTCGCCGTTGGCCGTGCCGCCAACCTGAAGGGCTACGGGCTGGATGAACTGGGCATCACGGCCAGTCGAACGATTGAAACCAACGAATTTTTGCAGACGAAATATCCCAACATCTACGCGGCGGGCGATGTCGCCGGCCCCTTCCAGTTCACGCACACCGCAGCGCATCAGGCGTGGTACGCAGCGGTCAACGCGCTGTTCGATCCGTTCAAAAAATTCCGCGCCGATTATTCGGTGATCCCGTGGGCGACCTTCATCGAACCCGAGGTGGCGCGTGTCGGGCTCAACGAACTTGAAGCGAAGGAGCGCAACATTGCCTGCGAAGTCACGCGCTATGAAATCGACGATCTCGACCGGGCGATTGCCGACAGCGAGGCGCATGGCTTCATCAAGGTGCTGACCGTGCCGGGCAAGGACAAAATCCTCGGCGTCACCATCGTCGGCGAACATGCCGCGGAACTGATCGCCGAGTACGTGCTGGCGATGCGCCACGGCATTGGCCTGAACAAGATTCTCGGCACCATTCACATCTACCCGACGATGGCCGAAGCCAATAAATACGTGGCCGGCAACTGGAAGAAGGCGCACGCGCCGCAGAAGCTGCTGGCATGGGTGGCGCGTTTTCACGGGTGGCGACGCGGATGATCAAGTTGTCGATCATCGTTCCCGTCCTCAACGAGGGGGCGACGATTGCAGCGCAGCTTGCCGCCCTGCAGCCCATGCGTTCGGCGGGTGTGGAGATTGTGCTGGTCGATGGCGGCAGCCACGATGGCACGGCTGATCTGGCGCGACCGCTGGCCGACCGGCTGCTTGTCGCGCCGCGTGGCCGCGCCGTGCAGATGAACGCCGGCGCGCGCGCCAGTCGCGGCGAGGTGCTGCTTTTCCTGCATGCCGATACGACGCTGCCCCCGGCGGCCGATACGCTTGTCTTGAACGCGATGAATGGCGGCGCGCTGTGGGGGCGCTTCGACGTGCGCATCGACTGCACGCATCCGCTGCTGCGCGTCGTCGAGCGCCTGATGAACTGGCGCTCGCAGCTGACCGGCATTGCCACCGGCGATCAGGCGATGTTTGTGCGGCGTGAGGTATTCGAGCGCGTTGGCGGCTTTCCGGAAATCCCCTTGATGGAAGACGTCGCGCTCTCCTCGCAGCTAAGAAAAATCGCCCCGCCGGCCTGCCTGCGCGAGCCGGTGACAACCTCCGGACGGCGCTGGGAGAAGCTCGGCGTGTTGCGCACCATCCTGCTCATGTGGCGCTTGCGTGCCGCCTATTTCTTTGGGGCCGACACGCAGCAACTGGCGATCATTTACGGCTATGCGCCTGAAAGCGGCGAACCGGTGGCGATTGCCGTCTTCAGCAAGGCGCCGCGTGCCGGTGAGAGTAAAACGCGGCTGATCCCTGCCCTCGGTGCCGCTGCTGCAGCACGCCTGCAACGGCGGCTGTGCTTGCGGTCGCTTGATCTGGCGTGCCGCGCGGCAAACGGCAAGGTGACGCTGTGGGCTGCGCCTGACCATCGGCAACGCTTCTTCCGTGCCGTGCAGGCACAACGTGGGATTGCGCTGCGCAGCCAGACCGGCAGCGACCTCGGCGAGCGCATGGCCAACGCGTTTGCCGCACACGCCGGCCCGCTGCTGCTGATCGGGAGCGACTGCCCGGCACTGACCGAAGCGCATCTGGCAGCGGCGGCCACGGCACTGCATGACGGCCACGACGCGGTATTCATCCCGGCCGAGGATGGCGGTTACGTATTGGTTGGCCTGCGCCGCCCGCAACCGAAGTTGTTTGAAGGCATCGCCTGGGGCAGTGAAAAAGTCATGGCGCAAACGCGCGAACGGCTTATCGCGCTCGGACTGCGCTGGGCCGAACCGGCAATGCTGTGGGATGTGGACCGGCCGAAAGACCTGCCGCGCCTGGCAGCGCTTGAAGCCGGGGCGCAGAGATGAAGCGCCTGCTGCTGATTGGCGGCGGCCACGCGCATGTGCAGGTGCTGGCCGCACTGGCCAAAGCACCGTTCGCCGGAACCGAAGTCACCCTGATTTCGCCCTATCCGCGCCAGATTTATTCGGGGATGTTGCCGGGCTGGATCGCAGGTGATTACAGCATCGACGAATGTTCCATCCCCATTGACCGGCTGGCGCAACGGGCCGGCGTGCGCTTTGTGCAGACAGTGTGCAACGGCCTCGATCTTGCGGCGAAGATCGCGCATTGTGAGAACGGCGAGCAGATCGCGTTTGATCTGCTGTCGATTGACTGCGGCCCGACGCTGGCGCTGGCGGATTTGCCGGGCGCCAGGCAATACGCGCTACCAATCCGGCCAATCGAGGGTTTTGTTGCGGCCTGGCCGGGAATTCTCGAACAAGCGCTCGAACACGCGAGGCAGGCTTCAGACTTCAATCTGGCCATTGTCGGCGATGGTGCAGCCGGCACCGAGCTGGCCTTCGCCATTCAGGCGCGTTTTGCCGCCGAGCGGCTGGCACAGGCTCAGGTGACACTAATTTGCGCCAATAGTGCGCCGCTGGCGGGCTTCCCCGAGCGCTTGCGCAACGCCGTAAGCAGGCTGCTGACCGAACGCGGCGTCACTACCCTGACCAATCGCCGTGCCCTCGCCTTTTTGCCGGGCAAGTTGCGACTCTCGGATGAAACACTGCTCGATGCCGATGTCAGCCTGATCGTCACCGGCGCCGCCGCACCGCGCTGGCCGGCCGCCAGTGGATTAGCCTGCGATGCGGCCGGCTTCATCCGCCTGACACGGACCTTGCAGAGTGTTTCGAACCCCTTTGTTTTCGCCGCCGGCGATGTCGCGGCCTACGCCGATCCGCGCCCCAAATCCGGCGTATTTGCCGTGCGCGCCGGACCGGTACTGGCGACCAATCTGCGTGCCGCCTGCAATGGCCAGCCGCTGCAGCGTTGGAGGCCGCAAGCGCAGGCACTCTACCTGATCAGCACCGGCCAACACCACGCCCTCGCCGCGCGTGGCGCATTGAGTATTGGCGGCAGCTGGGTGTGGTACTGGAAAGACTGGATTGATCGGCATTTTATGAAGCGGTTTTCGTAGCCTATGCAGCCCTTTGCATCGGGCGAACTTCCTCGGCGATCCGCACAGCGGTTTCACGTTCCGCTTGCTTCAGGTCGAATGCGCTCTGCAGGTTCAGCCAGAACTGCGCGGTGGTGTCGAAGTAGCGCGCCAGCCTCAAGGCAGTGTCGGGTGTCACTGTGCGCCGTTCGCGTACGATGTCGTTGATCCGCGGCGCCGGCACGTGCAACGCCATCGCCAGAGCATTGGCGCTCATCCTCAGCGGGACAAGGAATTCTTCCCGGAGGATTTCACCGGGGTGAATTGCTCTCATGTTGTTGGTGGCCATGTCATACCTCTCAATGGTAATCAACGATTTCAACGTTCGCCGGTCCTGCCTCTGCCCATATGAAGCACACGCGCCACTGGTCATTGATGCGAATGCTGTGCTGCCCCGCCCGGTCCCCGCCTAAAGCCTCCA
>JBIJCY010000339.1:0-3552 GCA_044344385.1 Rhodocyclaceae bacterium
GCACCCCGAGGTCTATATCCTGCTGCTGCCGGTCTGGGGCCTGATGCCCCACGTTATTTCGACCTTCTCGCGCAAGGCGGTTTATGGCTACAAGGCACAGGTTTACGCCTTCATCGCCATCGGTGTCCTCGGCGTCGTCGTCTGGGCGCACCACTTCCTGACCGCTGGCTTGCCAGTGCCGGCACTGCTCTATTTCATGTACAGCACGATGGCGATTTCGCTGCCGCTGGCCGTACTGTTCTTCTGCTGGATCGCCACCATGTGGCGCGGCGCGATGAGCTTCGAGACGCCGATGCTGTTCGCCATCGGCTTCATCGTCCTGTTCGGCATGGCCGGCCTGACCGGGTTGGTGCTGGCCGACGTTGCTGCCGATGCGCAATATCACCACAGCTATTTCGTCGTCGCCCACTTCCACTACGCGCTATTTGCTGGCGGCATCATGGGCGTCATGACCGGCGTCTATTATTGGTTGCCGAAATGGACCGGCCACATGGTTGATGAAAAACTCGGCAAGCTGCATTTCTGGCTGACCGTCATCTCGTTCAACCTGACTTTCATGCCGCAGTTTTTCCTCGGGCTAGCCGGCATGCCACGCCGCATCCCGGACTATGCGCTGCAGTTCGCCGAATTCAACGCCATATCGACGGTGGGCGCCTTCATTCTCGGCTTCTCGCAACTGATCTTTGCCTACGCGGTATGGAAATGCATTCGCGGCGGCGAAAAGGCCAGCGATAAGGTATGGGAAGGCACCGAAGGGCTTGAATGGGAGCTGCCGTCGCCGCCACCACACCATTCGTGGGAAACCCAGCCGGTGATCAAATGAACCCAAGTTTGCATGAGGAGAGCAAAACCAATGCTGTCGCCACTTTCTCCCCGGAGGAATTGGCGCGGCGCCGCCAGGCTAGCCGTCGACTTGCCTGGATACTCGGCACCGTGGCGCTGGCCTTCTATCTTGCCGGCTTTCTTCTCAAACGCTGAAAGCAAAGACTGATGGAAACCACGCTCCCTTCAGCAGCCCCCGGGCCACAGACGCGCGACCATCGCCGGCTGGCGCTCAAGCTGCTGGTGATCGTTGCTGCCGCTTTTGCTTTCGGCTTCGCGCTGGTGCCGCTCTACGACGTTCTCTGTGCGGCGACCGGCTTCAACGGCAAGACGCGCGCCGCATTAGGGCCGGGCGGCATCGCCGCGCCGGGTGCGGTGGCGGCAGCGCCTTCACGCATCGACCTGACCCGCGTTGTCACCGTTGAATTTACCGGCACGGTGATGCCCGGCCTGCCTTGGGAAATGCGACCACTGACCAACACGCTGGACCTCCATCCAGGGGAACTGCATCAGGCAAAGTTTCTGGTGCATAACCGTTCAAGCGAAACAATCGTCGGACAGGCTGTGCCCAGCGTTTCGCCCGGACACGCCGCCCAGCACTTTGAAAAACTCGACTGCTTCTGCTTCAAACAACAAACTCTGGCGCCGGGCGAAACCCGTGAGATGCCATTGACTTTTATCATCAAGCCGGAGATCGACACCGATATCCGTACCGTGACGCTGGCCTACGCATTCTTCAATGTCGGCACCCAGAAAAAACCGCTCAAGGAAAGAGAGTGACGCATGAGTACACAAATAAGCACCCACGCTGCCATTGAGACCAAAGCGGACGCCAGACACTACTTCGTCCCGCAACCCAGTCTGTACCCGTTCATGTTGTCCGGCGGAATGTTCTTCCTGGCACTGGGCTTCATTCTGCAGATGAATGCGTTCGCGGCCGGCTCGTGGATCATGCTGGGCGGCACGGGCGTCATCGTTTTTGTCATGGTGAACTGGTTTAGCAAGGTGATCGGCGAGAACCAGCGTGGCGATTACGGTCAGTGGGAAGACAGGTCCTTCCGCTACGGCATGGTCTGGTTCATCGCCTCGGAAGTGGCCTTCTTCGCCGCATTTTTCGGCACGCTGTTTTACGTTCGCGTCCTGTCCGTTCCGGCACTCGCCGAAATGGACCCGGCATTCACGCTATGGCAGGGCTTTACCAGCGCCTGGCCTTCAGCCGGCCCGAAAGGCGCCAACTTCACGCCAATGGGTGCGTGGGGCATTCCGGCACTGAACACGGCGCTATTGCTGACCTCCGGTGCAACGCTCACCTGGGCGCACTGGGGAATGATGAAGAACAAGCGCAGCCAGCTCAACCTCGGCCTGCTGCTGACCATTCTGCTCGGCGTCAGCTTTATGGGCTTCCAGATCTATGAGTATTACCACGCCTATACCGAACTCGGCCTGACCATGGGCGCCGGCGTCTATGGTGCGACATTTTTCATGCTCACCGGCTTTCACGGCTTCCACGTGACGCTCGGTGCGATCATGCTGATGGTGGTTTATGGGCGATGTCTGAAGGGGCACTTCAACGCCGAACGCCACTTCGCCTTTGAAGGCGTGGCGTGGTACTGGCACTTTGTGGACGTGGTCTGGCTCGGTCTTTTCGTCTTTGTTTACTGGGTGTAACCGGGTATCCAGCCAAGACGGAAGCCGATCAGCAGCAGTGCAAAAATGCCGATCGACAACCCGATGCGCAAGGTCAATGCCTTGACGGTACGCACACCGCCATCGCGATCCCGGTAGAGAAAGAACAGCCCGGAAAACAGGCTGCCGATCACGCCGATCAACATGAGAACGATGATGAGTTTGAACATGGCCGACTCCGCTAAGGTGAATGCTGATTATGCGCGTGCCGGGATCGCCCCGGCAACCGCAGCAGTACGGCCGGAATCGCGACGCCGCTTTCGGCCGCGTTTGCTGATGACACTGCTCAGCATGGCGCTGATTGCGCTGTTCATTTCATTCGGGCAATGGCAGTGGAACAAAGCCACCGTCAAAGGCGATCTGCAAACCCTGCTTGATACGCGTAGCGCCGAACCGGCAATCTCAATGCCGGTCGTGCCGGCCGATGCACAAGCCATGCGCTATCGGCAAGTCATCACGCGCGGCCATTACGAAGCGGAACATCAAATCCTGCTCGACAACCGCGTGCACCGCGAACAGGCGGGCTATCACGTAATCACGCCATTACGCATCGAGAATAGCGAAATGCGCGTGTTGGTCAATCGCGGCTGGCTACCGGCCCTCGCCGAACACAGCCATACGCCAGAGGTGGCGACACCGGCCGGCCTCGTCGAGGTATCCGGCATGGCGATCGTTCCCGGCACCCGTTATTTCACGCTCGGTGCAGAAGTCGCTGGCGGCACAAGTGGCTGGCAAAAGGTCTGGCAAAATCTTGATCTGCCGCGCTATGGCAAAGCAGTGAATTTCCCCGTACAACCCGTGGTCATCCAGCTGTCCCCCGAAAGCACCGCCGGCGGATTTGCCCGCGAATGGCCGCGCCCCGATGAACGGATCGAACGACATGTCGGCTACGCCCTGCAGTGGTGGGGCTTTGCGCTGGCGACCGTGCTGATCTGGCTGGTCGTGAACTTTCGGAGGGAGGACAAAACTTAAAAGATTTCACCGCAATGGCCCGAGGCCAGGCTTTGCGCAGGCGCGAAGGCGCAAAGTTCGCAAAAAAGACTT
>JBIJCY010000340.1:0-3536 GCA_044344385.1 Rhodocyclaceae bacterium
TCGCATGCTCGACCGTGGTGATCCGGCGGGGGTCAATTACAGCTTTACCATTTACGAAAAGACGCCGCTTGGCAACCTGCTGCGCGTTCAGGCCGACAACCTCAACCAGCCTCTCGACATCAACGCTGGAACCAAGCTCGACCTGGGTTCGAGCGCCAAGTTCCGGACGCTGGTTTCCTACCTTGGCGTTATCGCCGATCTGCACAAGCGCTACGCCGGCCTCGACACGAAAGAGCTGGCCGCAGTCACCAACAAACCCAGCGACCGGCTGAGTAACTGGGCGATCACCCATCTGCGCAGCAGCGAGGATCGCAGCCTGACGCCGATGCTCGAAGCGGCCATGGAACGGCACTATTCGGCAAGCCCGCACGAGACCTTTTTCACCGGTGGCGGGGTGCATCGTTTTTCCAACTTCAAGCACGAGGATGACGAAAAAAATTCGAGCGTTGCCGAAGCGCTTGAGCAATCGGTGAATCTCGTCTTTGTACGGATCATGCGTGACGTGGTGCATTACCACGCTTATGAAGCGGCCGATGCGCCGGCACGCTCACTGCGTGACGAGGACGACAAGGCCGCACGGCAGGATTTCCTCAACCGCTTCGCCGAGCGTGAAGGCATCGGTTTCCTGCGCACCTTTTGGCACAAATACCGCGACGTCGCGCCACAGGAGCGCCTCGACGTATTGGCTGATTCGGTGCCAGCGCGACCCGCACCACTGGCGGCCGTGTTTCTCGGCGTGCAACCGGCAAGCGACTTCGCCGCCTTCCAGGCCTTCATGCGCGAACGCCTTGGCGACCGGGCAGGCACCGATGCCGGCCTGCGCCGTCTCTACAACAACCACGCAACGCGCAATTACAACCTGGCCGACCAGGGTTATCTCGCACACATCCACCCGCTTGAGCTATGGCTCGTTCGCCATCTGCGCACGCAGCCCGACGCCGGATTGCAGGCCGTGGTTGCGGCAAGCGTTGCCGAACGCCGCGCGGCCGCGCAGTGGTTGTTCGCCAGCCGCTTTCGCCATGCCCAGCAAGTACGCATCGACATCATCGTCGAGGTTGCCGCATTTGAACGTATCGCCGCCGAATGGCGCCGTCTGGGTTACCCCTTCGAACATCTGGTGCCCTCGCTGGCGACCTCGATCGGCAGCTCGGCTGATCGTCCGGCGGCACTCGCTGAACTGATGGGCATCGTCGTCAACGATGGCGTGCGACGCCCCACCGTGCGCATCGACCAACTGCATTTCGCTGCGGAGACCCCTTTTGACACCCAGCTTGAGCGCCGTGTTGACGCGGGTGAGCAGGTGCTGCCGATCGAAGTTGCGCAAGTCGCCCGGCGCGCCTTGTTACGCGTCGTCGATAGCGGCACGGCACGGCGCGTCAAAGGCACTTACCGTGACGCCGACGGCAAGCCGATTCCAGTCGGGGGCAAAACAGGGACCGGTGACCATCGCTTCCAGGTGGTTGGTGCCGACGGAACGGTCAAAAGTTCGCGTGTAATGAACCGTGCAGCAACCTTCGCCTTCTACATCGGTGACCGCTTCTACGGCGTGGTGACCGCCTTCGTTCCGGGGGCGAAAGCAGCCAACTACGATTTTACTTCGGCCCTGCCCGTGCAAATCCTCAAAGAATTGCAGCCCGCTCTGCTTCCCCTGACTGGCGGAAAAGAGCTAACCTCGAAGCGCTGTCCCGAAACATCCCGACGCCGCGAGGAGCTACGCGACGATCAAGCGACCAAGGCTGCCAAAATCGGGGATTGAGTTGATGGACAGCCGAGAAAAGGAGTGAGCGCATGTTTTCCATCTATGGACTGAGTGGCCCGGTCTTCCACGGGACGCTGGAGGAGCTTGGCCGGATACCGCAAGTAATTCGGCGCAGGCCTGTGCGTGCGATTGAGCGCATCGGCGAGGATTTTGCTGCACGACTGACTACGGCAATTCCTCCAGAAGCTCACGCCCACGCACCGGAGGAGGCGGCAGTAGATGCCTATAAAGAGATGCTGCAAATTGATCAGGAGCGTGGTCCGCTCTATCACGCCGATCAAATCATGCAACGTGAGGTGATTACCCTTGCTGCGAGTGACGACGTAGAACACGCCTGGCGCATACTGATCGAACATGGCATTCATCAGGCGCCGGTGCTCGATGCGGGGCGTCGTCTGGTCGGCATCGTCAGCGAACGCAATTTACTGACCACCTTCAACGTCGAGCACGGACGCGTACGCGACGTCCTCGCCAGAAGCGTGAGCGATGTAATGACTACGCCCGTCGTCAGCGCCGACCCAGTGACGGATATCCGGCGCATTGCCGAAGTGATGCTGACACATGACGTCGATGGCGTACCCGTCGTCAATGGCGCTGAAGCGCTGGTCGGATTTATCTCGCGCAGCGACTTGCTGCGCGCCGTGATTACCGACCCGCCATTGAGCCTGTGGAGATAACCCCATGAGCAGCGGTGGATGGAGTTGCCCGCATGAAGTGAGCGGCAAATGTAGCAAGGTGAACAATCTACCCTGCGACCCGGGCATGAAGGGCTGCGAATTGCATGGCCGCTATGCTTTTTTCAACGACGACAAGAACGAACGTCTGCGGCAGAAACTGGCGCGGAAAGAAGAGCCGGATCAAAAGAGTGAAAGCGACGACTCCCGGGGGAAATAGCGCCCGAAATACGGGGGCCGGGTTATTCAATAGATCCATTCGAATTCAGCAGCCTGTAACGCAGTCACGCCTATGCTTGGTCCAGACCGAATACGGACCTAATGATTTTCAAGACATCCGACGGCATCCGACCCTTAGCGGAAATAGCCGGACGGTGAAAGCGGACGCTCAGGAGCGCCCCGCGGCTTCATCGCGAGCGCCCCTTGGAGCGCAGTGTTGGATGTCACTTCCACTTAAGATTCAGCTTTCGATGGGACGTTGCGCAGTCGCGAAGGTAGAGATTGATGAGGCTTTGGTAAGGAATGCCCACACCCTCTGAAATGGATTTGAAGTAATTGATGCATTCTTCGTCTAGGCGAATGGTGATTTGCTTCTTAAGTTGAGAAGCATAAGGGTTCTTCGCTGATTTTGAGAAGTCGTATTCGGCGCGCATGGCAGTCACCCAGTTAATAAGTTGCCGCTTCTTGTCGTGTTGCCTTTCGTGCCGAGATGATGCGGATAACGTTTTCATCCACTCGGTAGCAATGGCACACAACCAGTAGCTTCAAGCCCGAGCTGTAGCCCAGGAGGACGAACCGCTCTTCATTTTCAGAATGGTCTGGGTCAGCGATTAGTCGCGCGCGTTCATCGAGAAACACGGTCTTGGCTTCGTCGAAGCTTACTCCATGCTTTTTGACGTTAGCTTTGGCTTTCGGCTCGTCCCACTCGAAATGAAGTGTAGTCATGCGCCAAATATAACTACGATGTAGTTACGCGTCAAGCGCGGTTAATCCCATGACCTCCTGACGCCCAACGTTCAAAATTACCGGTCTCGCGTGTGAATGGCGGCTATGGAGCGATCTTTTGGATGACCGGTCATGGCCGGTAGGGTGAGGTCACCAAC
>JBIJCY010000341.1:0-3533 GCA_044344385.1 Rhodocyclaceae bacterium
ATGTGCAGTCGCTGGGTAATCTGGCTCGCTTGCCAGAGATGTTGGTTTCTGCGGATTCAGCGCAGCGGGGCGCGGCTTAGTCGGCGGCGTTACGTGGGGGTGTTAACGGTGCTCAATCACCGTAAAAATCTGGCGTCGACGGTCTGACGACAGTCAGGGGCAACGGTTTTGTTTTTCTGTCTTGGCCTATCTATCGTGGTTTTAGCCGGCTGCCCGCAGGGCTTCCGGCGGGTGGTTTGCGCAGCAAACTGCCGTCTGGTAAACGAAGCGCGGCAGGTATGGGGATAGCGGTGTTGGGCGAGGCGGTAGCGCCTTTGCTGCCAATACGGTAAAAGCACCTCAGCCGGTGGAGATGCCGGCGCGACACCGGCGCCAACGACCAAGCCAGTTCCGATGCCGCGCCCCGCTGTCCTGACGGGCAACGTCGCATGCAGAGTATTTCACAAAGCGGACCTTGCTGTCTTTCCCCCATTGGCCTTTGCCGATGGAAATCGCTGGAAGACGCTACCTATGTGTCCGCTGCCGTGAGGCTGTCATCATTTGCAGCCACTGCGATCGCGGCCAACGCTACTGCACCTCAACCTGCGCTAATCAGGCACGACGCACCGCCGTTCTTGCCGCCGGTTGCCGCTACCAGGCCAGCCGGCGAGGTCGTCACGCCCATGCCGAACGTCAGTGCCGCTACCGGGCCAAACAGCAAGAAGTGACGCATCAGGGTTCCCCTCCGGTCTGCCCGCCTGTTCCACTCTCGACTGAACCGACGGTGCTGGTGATTTTGGCGCCCGGGCATTGCTGTCGTTGCCGTCGCCCCTTGCCAGATTGGGTACGCCAGGACTTCCTGCGCTGTCGGGTTCGCCGAAACCGACCTCACAGGAGCACTCATGGCCCTCACCCCTGAAACCGAAGCGCAAATCTTGCGTTACCACCACGCCGAACGATGGCCGATCGGCACCATTGCCACCCAACTCAACCTCCATCGCGACCCGGTTGCTCGCGTTCTGGCCCAAGCCGGCTTGCCGGCCATCAAGCGGATCCACCGCCCGTCGGCGGTCGACCCTTACTTGCCGTTCATTCTGGCGACACTCGAACAGTTTCCCCGTCTGCGCGCCTCCCGTCTCTACGCGATGGTCAAGGATCGTGGTTATCCCGGACGCCCGGATCACTTCCGTCACCTGATTGCACGCCATCGGCCCCGACCCAAGAGCGAAGCCTTTCTGCGTCTGCGCACCTTGCCGGGCGAACAAATGCAAGTGGACTGGGGACATTTCGGCCACCTTGAGATCGGCCGCGCGCGCCGGCCCTTGATGGCCTTCGTCGCCGTCCTCTCCTGGTCACGGCAGATCTTCTTGCGGTTCTACCTTGGTGCCCACATGGAGAATTTCTTGCGCGGGCATGTTGGTGCTTTTGACGCCTGGGGTGGGGTGCCTCGGGTCGCGCTTTACGATAATCTCAAGAGTGCGGTACTGGAGCGTCAAGGCACCGTCATCCGTTTCAACCCGACGCTGCTGGCTCTGGCTGGCTATTACCGTTTCGAACCCCGTCCGGTGGCGGTGGCTCGGGGGAATGAGAAAGGGCGTGTTGAACGCGCCATCCGCTACATTCGTGACGCGTTCTTTGCTGGACGCAGTTTTACCGATGTCACTGATCTCAATGCGCAGGCAGATGCCTGGGTGATCGAACAGGCCGGCGAACGGCGTTGCCCGGAAGACGAAACGCTGACCGTCAATGAGGCGTTTGCTCAGGAACGGGGGCGTCTGTTGGAATTGCCCGGCGATCCCTTTCCGACCGATGAGATCAGGGCAGTATCGGCCGGCAAGACACCGTATGTGCGTTTCGACCTCAATGACTATTCGATACCACACACCTGCGTGGCACGCACACTCACGGTCGCCGCCACGCTGAAGGAGGTGCGTATTCTTGATGGCCAGACGGTACTTGCAACGCATCCTCGCAGCTATGATCGACGGCAACAGGTCGAAATCCCCGAGCACGTTGCGGCATTGGTTCTGGATAAACATCAGGCGAGCGCACATCGCGGCACGGATCAGCTGATTCAGGCGCTGCCGGCGAGTCGGGCACTGCTGACCGGTGCCGTCGAGCGTGGCGAACCGCTTGGGCGGACGGTGCGGGCGCTGGCTGAATTACTCGAACGGTACGGCGTTGCCGAACTCACGCTGGCCATTGACGAGGCCCTTGCTCGCGGCGTGCCGCATCCGAATGCGGTGCTCCTGGCACTCGAACGACGCCGACAAGCACAGGCGGCACCGCCGCCGCTTGCCGTCTGTTTGCCGGATCACGTCAAACGTCGCGACATCCCGGTCCGGCCTCACAGCCTTGATGATTACGATTCCTTGATGGAGCTTCCCCATGACAATCCCTGATGCACGCCAACGGGCGTCCGCCCTACAACTGCACGGCCTACTGGCGCATTGGGCCGAGTGTGCGGATCAGCCCTGGCTGGATCCTTTGTTGTCCTGGGAGGAAACGGAGCGTGCCCGCCGTTCGCTGGAGCGACGACTGCGCTGTGCGCACATCGGCCGCTTCAAACCGCTGGCCGATTTCGACTGGTCCTGGCCGGAACACTGTGATCAACGCGCCATTGCGGAGCTGATGACCTTGGATTTCCTTGCGTCAGCCACCAATGCCATCCTGATCGGCAGCAGTGGCTTGGGTAAAACGATGATCGCCCAGAACATCGCGCACCAAGCGGTATTGCAGGGCCATACCGTGTTGTTTGCCACCGCCGGCCAGTTACTCGGGGATCTGGCCGGTCTCGATAGCGATTCGGCACTGCGTTACCGGCTGCACCGCTATGCGGCGCCGGATCTGCTTGTCATTGACGAGGTCGGCTATCTTTCCTATTCGAACCGTCATGCCGATTTGCTCTTCGAGTTGATCAACCGCCGACATGAGAAGAAGAGCACCTTGATTACCACCAACAAGGCTTTCTCGGAATGGTCCGAGGTGTTTCCCAGCGCCAGTTGCGTCGTCGCCATGATCGACCGCCTGGTGCATCACGCGGAGATACTCGCCATCAAGGGCGACTCGTTCCGGCGCAAGGAGGCGCAAGAGGCTGCGGCTGCCAAATCAAAAACGCGCAAGACAAAGGCATTGTCATGATTTCGTATCATCAACCTTCCGGCCTAAAGCGCGGTCTGGTATTGTTCATCGACCCCCATTGGTCACCGGAGCAAGCCATGGCGGTGATTGAGGTGCTTGATGATTTACGCGACCGGATCTGGACGCACTATGAAACAGCGTTGTGCGACAAATGCCGGGAGGATCGCATCACATACAACGATTGGCCTGTGACCGATCCGCCTTTCTGAGGCGATCTTCCGCTTCAAAAAAACAAGGGGCCCGATGGGCCCCTCTTTCGTTAACCTCTCGACACCATATTTCTACGGGTTAGCGCCGCCGGCAACAAGTGCAATAGCTTGTGCGTCGCTTCGCCTTCAAGCACTGGCAATATTGCGATGCTTGCGCCGTTTCGACGCATTGCTGTGTTGAACAGGTCGCAATTTAGGCGATTG
>JBIJCY010000342.1:0-3526 GCA_044344385.1 Rhodocyclaceae bacterium
ATGATGCAGATGCCGAAGATGATCCAGCCTTCGTTCATCAGGATGCCGCTTCAATCTGCTCGGAAATCGCCAGCCATTTTTCTTCATGGGCAGCGAGTTCGTCGTCGATTTTCTTCAGTTGCCCGCCGAGCTCGCCAATTTCCTGGGGCGGCAAGGGCGTAGACAGGCGCGCTTCGAGTGCATGTTTCTTTGTCTGCAGATCGAGCATGACCTGTTCGAGCTTGCCCTGATCGCGCAGCAGCACTTTCACTTTCTCGGGGATTTTCTTGTTGGCTGCAGGCGCGTGCGGCGCCTGCGTAACCACTTCTTTCGGGTTCTTCAGGGACTCTTTCAATTCCTCTCGCGCGCGCTTGGCTTCGTCGAGCAGGTAGCGCTGGTAGTCGTCGAGGTCGCCATCGAAAGGCTCAACACCGCCACGTGAAACCAGCCAGAATTCGTCGCACACCGAGCGCAGTAGCGAACGGTCGTGGCTGACCAGCATCACGGTGCCTTCAAACTCGTTGAGCGCCATGGCCAGCGCCTCGCGCGTCGCGAGATCGAGGTGGTTAGTCGGTTCGTCGAGCAGCAGCAGATTCGGGCGTTGCCAGACGATCATGCACAGGACGAGGCGCGCTTTTTCGCCACCGCTCATCGTGCCGACCGGCTGCTTGACCATGTCGCCGGCGAAATTGAAACTACCGAGAAAAGTACGCAGATCCTGTTCGCGACCGCTCTGCCCGGCAGGCAGGCATTCCTTGGCGAGGCGAACCATGTGTTCGAGTGGTGTATCGAGCGGGCGCAGCACGTCGAGTTCCTGCTGCGCGAAGTAGCCAACATTCAGCCCCTTGCCCTCCTGCACCGTACCGCCCGTTGGCGCCAGGGCGCGGGCGACGGTTTTCACCAGCGTTGATTTGCCCTGCCCGTTGGCGCCAAGGATGCCGATACGCTGGCCGGCCATCACTGACTTGTTCACGTTGTGTACAATCACCGTCGGTGGTGTTCCGACCGGTGCATCTTCCGGTGGCGGGTAGCCGAAGCAGGCGTCCTGCATGGCCAGCATCGGATTCGGCAGGTTGGCTGGCTCCTTGAATTCGAAAGTGAAGTCGGCGCTGGCCAGTACCGGCGCCAGGCGTTCCATACGGTCGAGCGCCTTGACCCGGCTCTGTGCCTGTTTGGCCTTGCTGGCCTTGGCCTTGAAGCGGGCGATGAAGCTTTGCAGGTGGGCAATTTTGTCCTGCTGCTTCAGATAGGAGTTCTGCTGCAACTCCATCTGTTGCGCGCGCATGTCTTCAAAGGTGCTGTAGTTGCCGCCGTAACGCACCAGCTTGGCGTTGTCGATATGCAGTGTCACCGAGGTGATGGCGTCGAGGAATTCGCGGTCGTGGCTGATCACCACCATGGTGCCATCGTAGCGTTTGAGCCAGGCTTCGAGCCAGACCAGCGCGTCAAGGTCGAGGTGGTTGGTTGGTTCGTCGAGCAGCAGCAGGTCGGACGGGCACATCAGCGCACGTGCCAGTTGCAGGCGCATGCGCCAGCCGCCGGAGAAACTGTTGACCGGGTTGTTCAGTTCGGTCGTCTTGAAGCCGAGGCCGAGAATCAGTGCCTGCGCCCGTGCCTGCGCGTCGTGCGCGCCGGCATCGTGCAGCGCCATGTAGGCATGCCCCATGCGTTCGCCATCATCGGTCGCTTCGGCGGCGTGCACTTCAGCCTGCGCGGCAAGCAGCACGGTATCGCCTTCAATGACGAAGTCGGTCGCCGACTGATCGGTTTCCGGCATGTCCTGCGCCACCTGCGCCATACGCCATTGCGTAGGGATGCTGAAGTCGCCGGCATCCTCGTGCAGCGTGCCGTTGAGCAGCGCGAATAGAGTCGATTTGCCGGCGCCATTGCGCCCGACGAGGCCGACTTTTTCGCCGGGATTAAGCGTGACAGAAGCGTTATCAAGCAGCACCTTCGCGCTACGGCGCAGGGTGACGCTCTTGAGGGTGATCATGAAGTAGGCCTTAAAAAGCAGTTGACCACGGCGACACGGCGAGCACGGCGAAAAACAGATTCAGAACAATATTTTTGTTTCTCGCTGTGCTCGCCGTGTCGCCGTGTCGCCGTGGTCAACTTTTGTTGCTAACGGAAAACTACCGTCTTGTTGCCATGCACCAGCACGCGGTCTTCGAGGTGGTAGCGCAGGCCGCGGGCGAGGACGGCTTTTTCGATATCTTTGCCGTAGCGCACCATGTCTTCGACTGAATCCGAATGGTCGATGCGGATCACGTCCTGTTCGACGATCGGGCCCTGGTCGAGTTCGGTGGTCACGTAGTGGCAGGTCGCGCCGATCAGCTTGACGCCACGCTGGTAGGCCTGGTGATACGGTTTAGCACCGACAAAGCTGGGCAGGAAGGAGTGGTGAATGTTGATGATCTGTCCGGGGTATTTTGCGCACAGGTCAGGCGAGAGGATCTGCATGTAGCGCGCCAGCACCATCGTTTCGCCATGCACCTCCTCGTAAATACGCTGCACTTCAGCGTAGGCGGCTTCCTTGTTATCGGGATTGACCGGCACGTGATGGAAGGGGATGCCATGCCATTCGACGAAACCCTTGAAGGTATCGTGGTTCGAGATGACGCAAGGGATCTCGATGTCGAGTTCCTTCGATTGCCAGCGTGCCAGCAAGTCGTAGAGGCAGTGCTCCTGCTTGCTAACCAGTAAGACGACGCGTTTTTTTACGGCGGAATCGCTGATCTTCCAGTCCATCTGGAGTTCTTCGGCAATCGGCCGGAAGCGCTCGCGGAACTCGGCGAGATGGAAAGGCAGCGAGTCGGCCTTCACTTCAATACGCATGAAGTAGCGTCCGCCTTCGCTTTCGATGCCATCGTCTGCGTGATAGCTCGATTCGAGAATCCAGCCCTTGTTCTCGGCGATGAAACCCGAGACGCGCGCGATGATGCCGACCCGGTCGGGACACGAAGCAGATAGCGTGTAGAAACGTTGCGTGTGCATGATGAGTGGGCGCCTACTTTGCGGCGCGCACAAAAGCCTTGTCGATCTCGCTACGCAGCGCAGCGTAGTCTAGGGTCACCGGAAACTGTGGAAATTCGCGGATGACGTTCTCCGGCGGGTGGAAGAGAATGCCGCCATGCGCTTCATTGAGCATCGCCGTATCGTTGTATGAATCGCCGGCGGCGACCACGGTGAAGTTCAGCTCTTTGAAGCGCTTGACCGCCTCACGCTTCTGGTCGGCCATACGCAGGTGGTAATTGATCAGCACGCCGTTACTATCGGCTTCAAGGCTGTGACAGAAAAGCGTAGGCCAGCCGAGCTGGCGCATGAGCGGATGGGCGAACTCGTAAAAAGTATCGGAGAGAATGATGACCTGGTAATCCTCGCGCAGACCATCGACAAACTCACGCGCGCCGGGCATCGGGCCCATCTCGGCAATGACCTTCTGGATGTCCGGCAGGCCGAGTTTGTGCTCGGCGAGAAGCGCCAGACGGTACTTCATCAGCTTGTCGTAATCCGGCTCGTCGCGCGTCGTGCGGCGCAGTGCGGCAAT
>JBIJCY010000343.1:0-3524 GCA_044344385.1 Rhodocyclaceae bacterium
CGATGAACAGCCCGTGTTCAACAAACCTCAGAAGCTGAGCCAGAGGCCTTCATGAGTGATGACAACAAGCCCGCAGTGAAACGTCCATTGGCGCCGGTTCGCAAGCAGGCCAACCGACGCAAGTTTATTCGTTCCGTTGCACTGGTCGGTGGTGTGCTTGGTCTCTCCATGCTCGGCTACATGCCGGTGGCCAATGCCCGCAAGCCACGCATGCGGCCGCCCGGTGCGTTGGAGGAGCATGATTTTCTGTCGTCCTGCATCAAGTGCGGTCAATGCGTTCAGGTGTGCCCGGTGGCGGCCATCAAACTCGACGACATCGATCAGGGTTTCGGTATCGGTGTGCCCTATATTGATTCGCGCCAGCAGGCCTGCGATTTTTCCTGCGATGCCGTGCAGTGCATTCTTGCCTGCCCGACCGGCGCGCTGACCTATGTCAAGCCGGCCTTTGCTGATCTGCGTGAAGGCATGAAACTTTCCCGCGCGCCGGTACTCAAGGCCAAGGAGAACGACGCCGAACCGACGCTCAACCTAAAGGAGCGTACCGGCCTCGCCCGCCTGTCGCGGCCGGAGGCGTGTCTGGCGGTGCTCGGCAAGGGGTTCAAGGGGCAGGCGCGCGGCGCCGGCTTCAAGGGACGCATGCGCTACATGGAGGTCGATCGCTGGAAGCCGATTGCCGTCCGCGACCATCCCTATGAGCGCGATATTTGCGATTTGTGCGTCAGCGAATGTCCGATCAAGGACGCGATCAAGCTGCAGGAGACGGTGGGCGCCGACGGCATCAAACGTTATATCCCCGTGGTCCTTGAGCAGTGCGTCGGCTGCGGCGTTTGCGAGATGATCTGCCCGGTTGAGTCGACGGCCATCGTGGTCGATGAACGCAAAGCCTGGAGCGCATGATGGGGGCCTTTGAACGGATCAAGGTCATGCTCGGCGCCGAGCCGCAAAAGACCGCCGTATTTACGCCGGAGGCAAAGGAAATCCACAGCCTTAAGCGCATGACCAAAGCCGATTTTGAGGCTCAGAAGCAGCATGCGCGTGACCATAAGCTGATGACCAATAAATGGCGCAACCGGCGCTGGGCGGTCCTCATCTTCAGTAACCTGTTATTCACTTTTTCATTCTGGCTGGATATTCAGTTGCTTGAAGGTGCGTTGACCGCCTCGCGCTTTGCAGGCTTTCACCTGATTGACCTCAACTCGGCGCTACAGGTAATGCTCGCGCACAAGCACATCATCGTGAACCTGTTTATCGGCACGGCGACGGTCTTTGTGCTTTGGGCGGCGCTCGGCGGGCGTTCCTTCTGCTCATGGATCTGCCCCTATCATCTGCTCGCCGAGTGGTTCGAGTGGATTCACCTCAAGCTGGTCGACAAAAAGCTGGTGAGCGATCACGAATTTCATCGCGGATCACGCACTGTTTTCTGGCTGCTGTTTTCGTTGATGACGCTGGTTAGCGGTTACACGGTTTTCGAAACAATTTCGCCGACCGGTATTCTGTCGCGTGCTCTGGTTTACGGGCCTTCACTGGCCCTCGGCTGGGTCTTGTTGCTACTCGTTTTCGAGGTCCTCTACTCGCGTCGCGCGTGGTGCCGCTACGTCTGCCCGATCGGCCTGACCTATGGTATGGTGGGCGCCATTTCGCCGCTACGCGTGCAATACCGGCTGGAAAACTGTTTCCATGAAGGTGATTGCCGCAAGGTCTGTCTGGTGCCGCATGTGCTCGATGTCGTTATAAAAGGGCGTGCTGCTGATAAGCATATGGCAATCGGACCCGACTGTACGCGGTGTGGCCTGTGCGTCGATGTCTGCCCGAGCGGTGCGCTGGTTTTCGATGTCAAAGGCTTGAGCAAGTTGCTTTGAGATGCTGTGAAAAATTTAAAAAACTCACCGCAAAGGCGCAAAGACGCGAAGGCCGCAAAGGAAATGAAAACAAGGCAGATTGAAAACAAAAAGTTTTTCTTCGCGTATCTTTGCGTCTTTGCGCCTTTGCGGTGAATGTTCTGGTTTATTCGTCAATGATTCGTTTTGAAAATGTCACCAAACTCTTCAAGCGCAATCGGGTGCTCGATGGCGTCAGCCTCGATATCGAACTTGGCGAGCGCATCGCACTGATCGGCTCGAACGGTGCCGGTAAAACGACCTTGATCCGCTGCCTGCTCGGTGAATACACGCATGACGGCAGTGTGTCGATCAGCGGCCAGAGTCCGCGCAGCGAGCGTACCAGTGTGCTGGGTAAGGTGGGTTTCGTGCCGCAATTGCCACCGCCGTTGAAGATGCCGGTCGGTCAGCTGGTGAATTTTGCCGCTGCCGTATGTCACTCCGATCCAAAACGCATCCACGATATTGCGACCCGCCTCGGGCTCGATGTTGAAGAAATTCTGGCACGCCCGTTCAATCGCCTGTCGGGCGGCATGAAGCAAAAACTGTTGATTGCCATCGCGCTCGGACGCGATACGCAGGTGCTGGTGATGGACGAACCGGCAGCCAACCTCGATCCGGAAGCACGCCACATTTTCTTCCAGTTGCTCGCCGAGCGACTGGATAACACAACGATGATCATTTCCAGCCACCGCCTCGACGAGGTCGCCTCGCTGGTCAACCGTGTCGTTGAAATGGACATGGGCAAAGTCGTACTCGACGATCGCGTTGCCGAAGAGTCAAAACTCGCCACCCTGTTCAATTGCCACCTGACACTGGCGCGAGCCGATGCGGCAATCAGCAAGACGCTCACCCTCTGGCAGTTTGCCGACCGGCGTGATGGTGTCGAGTGGCACGGCCTTGTTTCCGGGCCGGACCGCCTGCGTTTTCTCGGTATGGTGTCGCGCTACGTCGGGCTGCTGGTGCGCATCGAGATGTCCGAAGTCGATCCATCCGTTCCCTTGCAATGAGCATGAAACGACGCCGTTTTTGTGTTGCGCTGCCGATGGCAGCACTCGGTTTTTCGCTTGCCGGGTGTTACCGGGAGCCGACGAGCGGGCCGGCGGACATTCACTGGGATCGCGATGCCGATCCACGCTGCAGCATGGTGATCAGCGATAAGCGTTTTGCCGCTCAGATCCGCGATCCGGAGGGAAAACCCTGGAAGTTCGATGACATCGGCTGTGCAATGTTCTGGCTGGCACAAAAGCCATTCAATGAGCAGACGCCAAACACCGAGTACTGGGTCGCAGACTACAAGTATGGCGGCTGGATCGACGCACGCAAAGCATGGTATCTGGAAGGCAAGAAGAGTCCGATGGGCTATCACTTCGCCGCCGTCGCCGAGATGGAAGCTGGAGCGATCCCCTATCCCGAAATGAAAAAGCGCATTCTGGCGCGTGGTAAATAAGGTCGTGAAAAGCGCATGAACCCCACTACTTCACCGCACCCCAAGGGTATTTCCTGCGGGGCACAAAGGCGCAAAGGTGCAAAGATCGCAAAGAAACAATGCCTTGGTTTTATTTGCGTAACTCTGCGTCCTTCGCGCCTTTGCGGTAAAAGCTGAGCGTCCGAGCATGAACACACTTCTTCTCACCGCCAAGCTGG
>JBIJCY010000344.1:0-3517 GCA_044344385.1 Rhodocyclaceae bacterium
TCGCATCATTCTGGCCCGCCACCGATTCATTGATCTGATTCAGCGAACCACTCATGGTGCTGCATGAGCCCGCCGTCTCGCGCGCATTGTTGCCGATCTGGGCGATCAGCTGGCGCAAGCTGTCCTGCATGTTGGACAACGCCCGCAACAGATCACCGGTTTCGTCCTGACCTTTGGTGTCGATGATGTTGGTCAGATTGCCGCCGGCGATCGAGCTGGCCGTGCGAATGGCGTCGACCATGGGCGTCACGATTTTCCCCGCGAGCAGCAGCGAGATCGTGACGGCGGCCACCAGTCCGGCGAGAAACACGCCGACATCGGTGGCAATTGCCGCCGACGCACGTGCCGTTGCATCGGCAATCATCGCGTCCGCCTGTTTCTTCTGCTCGTCGAGCATGGTGTTCAATTTGGCATCGATTTCGACAAAGCGCTTGTCGGCCGCCTGCATCATGCCCGTACCGGAGGCGACGTCCGATTCCGCCATGTCGATGGCCTGAGCGATGTTCTTGCGGTACTTGGCCATGGGCTCATCGAGCGCCTCGAGCCCCTTCTTTTGGCCCTCGTCGACATCACTGCGCTCACGAAATTTCTTCAGCAGCAGAATCGCAGCATCGGCGTGGACGAGAACCGCCGCCGTGTCCTTCTTGATCCGGGCGTCGTCGAAATTTGCCATCGACGAGAAGAGCCGGTAGGCCCCGATATTGGCCTTGAGCAACTCCTCGCCGCAATCGTTGAGCAGGGCGGTGTGTTGCATGCCCTTGCTGGCAATAAGATCCAGCGCCTGCTGCATGCTCTTCATGCCGAGGTAACTGACGATACCCAGAAGCAGCATCATCGCCACGGCAACCACGGAAGGAATAAGGATCTTCGTCTTGATGTTCATGGCCAAATCCAGTCAAAAGGCGGCGCCACGGAAAGTATCCGGTTTGCCGTGGCTTGCCGTGAAAAAGTGAATCAGCGCTTGTAAATACCGGCGCAGACGATAACGTCGCCGGCCTTTTCGCAATAGGCTGATTTCGGTAGTACTTTCTTGGTGGTGGGATCGGTGAACTTGTAGTCCTGCCAGAACTTGCCCTTGCTATTGGCCAGAGCCACCCGATCCTTGATGAACTCCTTGCCGTCCGCATCAGCCAGATCGATCAAGTCCTTGCCGACCTGCTTTTCATTCTGGCCGTGGGCCAGGCACTTGCCGCCCATGTCATAGGCCACGGCGTACAGGTCGCGGTCGACCCACTTTTTGTCCTTCGCAGTAATTTCCTTGAAGGTACCTGCCCTGTCGGCGCCGATGGCCTTGGCGGCTTTGGCGACCATGGCTTCAGCTTCCTTGGCGGTCGCGAAGTTATCAGCGGCAAAGACGCTTGAAGAAATCAGCGAGGCTGCGGCAAAAACAAGCATGGCGTTTTTCATTGGAACTCCTTTTTGTCAGAGGAAAGTTGGATTTTAAGGCCGTCTTGCGGCCACAGGGAAAATAAGCACGCACGAAAATGATTAGCGGAGGGGAAACTCCGCATTTTTCACAACGACTATGCAGCCAGTCGCTTTCGTTTTGGTTATTCGCGGCAGGGGGGCCCGGGTGCCGGCCTGTCAAACAGAGGGAAAAGCCATGAACCGAGCGTGACACACAACGCGCAGCATCCCATATAACTTTTTGGCCCGTTGCAGAACCAAGTAAAATGTTTCGTTTTTTAATGACAGGGAACTTTATCGCCTCTGGCAGGGGTCGCAGAGCAGCGTGAAGAGCGCGTTCCTTCAGGCAATCCCCACTTTTCCATTGCCCAACACACCTGCTGCGCCGTTCAGTTCGTTCAATCCGTTCAACACACAAGGGAATTCGCAATGTTCGACAAAGGAAACTGAACTAAAGGGGTCAGCTTCCCATGGCACTACCTTAAGCCGTAACCCATTGCTGTGTTTGAAAAAAGAAGAGGCTGAGAGCCTCGCGTTGTTAAGATCGTGGTATCTGAAGTCACGTTCGCTAACAAGGAGGATCAGCCATGGTAGATGCTACCAAAAAAACGCTTGCTACAAGGCATAGAGGAATTTCGGCGCCGGTTTGGCGACCAGCCGACACAAGCATTGGACGCTGTGCTGCCAGCTGAGCTGATTCGGACAGTCGTGGACGAGGAAGTCGGTCCTTATCGCGACCGAGTCTATCCGCCGCTGACGACGCTCGGTCTATTCATCGGGCAAGCGTTGAGTCCTGACGGTGCGTGCCAGGATGCGGTCGCACGGCGCCTAAGCGAGCGGACGGCGGCCGGACAAAGTGCTTGCAGCCTGAGCAGTGGCCCTTACTGCAAAGCGCGACAGCGTCTGCCCTTGGGGCTAATCAGTCGCCTCGGCATAACGGTCGGCGAACGCCTGGAACAAACCTGCCCAGCCAATTGGAAATGGCGAGGGCGATCAGTCAAGTTGTTGGATGGCACCACTATTTCGATGCCTGACACTGAGGAAAACCAGTCGGAATACCCACAAAGCGGCGCACAAAAGCCGGGGCTTGGTTTTCCGCTTACGATGCTGGTGGCGTTGATTTCACTCTCGACCGGCGCGGTGCTCCGCTCGGCAACGGGGCCATGTCGCGGCAAATATACCGGCGAGCAAGCGCTGTTTCGCACCTTGATGCCGCACCTTGAGTGTGGCGACATCATTTTGGCCGATCGCTACTACTGCAACTATTTTGCTGCAGCATTGCTGATTGAACGCGGTGTCGATCTGGTTACCCGGCAGCATCAGCGACGTATCACCGATTTTCGACGTGGCAAGCGTTTGGGACGACGCGATCATCTGGTCGATTGGGTGCGCCCGCAACGCCCCGGCTGGATGGATCACGAAACCTATGCACGCATGCCTGAACATCTGACCGTTCGCGAAACTGAAATTTCCGGGCGAATTCTGGTGACCACCTTGATCGATGCAAAAACCGTAACCGCAACCCAGATCGACGAACTGTACCGCCAACGCTGGCAAGTGGAAGTTGATCTGCGTTCAATCAAGGCGCATATGGGAATGGATATTTTGCGTGGCAAGTCACCAGCCATGATCAACAAGGAAATTGCGGCCTATCTGTTGGCCTACAATTTGGTCTGCGCGCTGATAGTGCGCGCTGCTGCAGGCGTTCGCGTTCTGGCGAGATCGCTGAGTTTCAAAGGAACGCTACAACTGCTGCTGGCCTTTGAGCAGCGTCTGCGCTTCAGCGCAGGATCAGCGGCCAGAACCATGACAGCTCACCTGCTCGGTGCAATCAGCATGCTCAAGCTACCTATACGCCCCGGACGGGTCGAACCTCACGCCATAAAACGACGAGCCAAGAACCATCAATTGCTCACCCAGCCACGGGATTTGGCGCGCGCCTCAATATTGCGTTCGAGACAAAGAACGGCTTAAGGTAGTGCCATGGGGAACTGGGCGCATTATCTGAATTATATTCCCCAGCGCGTTCGTGGCGCCATGCTGGATGGCTTGCGTGACATTGATCCTGCGACCCGGTCCGTTCGTCGCGCAATGCGCGCCGTGGAGCACG
>JBIJCY010000059.1:0-12271 GCA_044344385.1 Rhodocyclaceae bacterium
AGGCCATGCGTAGACCGCAGCGCGGGCATATCTCAGCTGCGTCTAATAGCTGTCTTGAAATGGCGCAAGGCGAGTTCGTTGCCTTGCTCGATCATGACGACCTTCTCGCGCCGCATGCCCTGTATATGGCGGCGCAAGCCTTGAATCATCATGCTGAACTGTCTCTTATTTACACCGACGAAGACAAGATCAACGCCAGCGGCGTGCGTTCCTGGCCACACTTCAAACCGGACTGGAACGTTGATCTGATGCGGTCGGAGAATTCGGTCAATCATCTTAGTATTTACCGGAGCGCGATTGTTCGCGAGGTCGGTGGGTTTCGTTCGGGGGTTGAGGGCTGCCAGGATTGGGATTTGGCGTTGCGGGTGAGCGAGCGCATTCCTGCTTCTCAAATACTGCACTTGCCCTATGTGCTGTATCACTGGCGAGTAAGTCGGCAATCAACTGCCGTGAGTACTGCATCCAAACAATATGTCGTTACCGCGGGCAAGAAAGTTCTTGATGATCATTTGAAACGGCTGGACGTTAACGCCGAAGTGTTGCCGCAGTACGGCGCTTATTTCCGGGTCAAGTACCGGCTGGATAGGACGCCGCCGGTGGCTGTTATTTCCCGGTTTGCTGCCCAGCCGATACTGGAGCGATTGATTGATGGCATGAGCAAAGGCACCGCTTATCCAGATCTAACGCTCTGTCTGTTGATTGAAACTGAGCAGCGAGGTCCGTTGGCACCAATCGTTTCGATGGCTCAGGCGAACAACTTGAAGCTGATCTTGATCGATTGCAAGGCCGGTATCAATTCCGCCGAGCGGATCAATCACGCCGTTTCAATCGTTGGCCAAGAGGTCGTCTGTCTTCTTGACCCCGAGTGTGCTCCTTCAGCACCGGACTGGCTAAGCGAGTTGGTCAGTCATGCGATGCGGCCTGAAATTGGTGTGGCCGGCCCAAAGTTGATCAATCCGGACGGCTCCGTCTACTCTGCTGGCACGATTCTTGGGATGGGGGCGAGCCGGGTTGCAGGTGCCGCGTATCGAGGCGCGCCTAAGGAGGAGCGTGGCGCCGGCGGGCGCGCGGTGCTGAGCCAAAACTATTCGGCGGTGGCTGCGCAGTGCCTGCTATTTCGCCGCGCAGTTTTTCATGAAGCCAAGGGGCTGGACCCGGCATTGCCGCTGGATGATTATGGCAACGTCGACTTTTGCCTGCGCCTGGGTGAGTTGGGATACCGCGTTCTTTGGACACCTTTCGCCGAACTGGTCTGGCATGGATCAGCGCAGCACAATCCGGAAAATATCGACGCGGCTAAAATAATGAGATCGCGCTGGCAGAAAACGCTCGACTGCGATCCAGCGCACAATCCCAACCTGTCTTTGTCAAATCCTTGCCCCATGCTGGCGCCGGCGCCGCGCGTTCCCCGCTGCTCGGCCTATCGCCCGGAATCGAGCAGTTAGCCTGATGTCTGCCCCGCTCACAATTTCGATTGCGCTTTGCACCTGCAATGGTGAGCGCTTTCTTGGCGAGCAACTGGCGAGTCTGGCGAGTCAAAGCTGTCTGCCGAGTGAGTTGGTGGTGTGTGACGATGCGTCGGATGACGGTACGTACGATCTCCTGGAGAACTTCGCCCGAAGCGCACCGTTCCCCGTTCGCCTCTATCGCAATCAAAAAAGGCTGGGTATCGGCCAGAATTTCGAACAAGCCATTCGCCTTTGCTCGGGGAGTGTGATTGCGCTTTGCGATCAGGATGACGTTTGGCTGCCGGAAAAACTGGCGCGTTATGCCGAATGTTTTTCTAACGAGATTGACTGGATTTTCTGTGATGCGCAGGTGATGGACGCAACGCTTTTGCCGCTTGCCTACACCCTCTGGGAGGCAACTGCTTTCACTGAGGATCAACGGCGGCTTGCGCGCGACGGCCGGGTTTTTGAAGTCCTGTTAAAACACTATGTCGTTGCCGGAGCAACCACGGCGTTTCGTGCGGAACTGCGCGATCAATTGCTTCCGATCCCGTCGGAGTGGCACTACGATGCCTGGCTGGCCGCTGTGTTGGCAGCCACAAAAAAATCGACGATGGTCGATGCGTGCATGCAGCATTATCGGCAGCATGAACATAATGCGCTCGGGATGGCGCAGAGAAGTTTGTTAAGTCAGATACGCGATGCCTTTGATGTAAATCGTACCGATTACTTGGCGATGGAAATCTGTCGCTGGCAGCTTCTTGTCGAGCGACTGGGAAATGCGGAAACACCCGCCTGCGTTTTGCCGCAACTTGAGGCCAAATGCAGCCATCTGCTACAACGGGCTGCGTTTCCCACAAACCGTCTGCTTCGAATGCCTTTTGTTGTAGCCGAGATTGTGCGGGGGGGCTATTCCCGTTTTTCCAGAAACTGGGGAAGCGTTGCGCTTGATCTTTTCTTGAAATGAACTCGACCAGACCAGTTCATGGGGTCGCCAGCTTTGCCTATCGGACCTCCGGCAGCCCATGCCTGAATAGCAATTTCAGCTTCCATGGCAGCCAGCGAAATGGTGTAAAGAAAGATCCTGTGCTTGCTGTTCTTTGCGCCTGAATTTCGCGGCGCAGTGCCATGAGCCTTCTCCACTCCCGCCACAAAGCCGGCAGCAATGGTGCATATATTTCCTGCCACAGGTGCCATCTGCATTTGACGAGAGCAAGCAAAGCGCCCTCAAGAAAAAGCGTCGCAAAGTGCAAAGGCAACAGCACGAGCAGCGGCAGTAGCGGGAAAGTTACGAGCATGACGAAAGTTTTGTTTCTCTCTGATAATGCCCTGCGGCGAGCGGTGGTGGACAGTCGCCCTTGTCGCACTTTGCCACCGCCGAAACTGGCACCAACCCGATGTCGATAGCCCGAGATGCCGATAGCACGGACGGGGTAACCGGTCAGCCGCGCCCGGCAGCAGAGATATAAGTCTTCACCGATGCTGCCGAACCACTCCGGAAATCCACCGAGTTCCTCCCACAACGTTTTTGGTATCCACAAGCAGGCGCCGATTACAAACCCCACTTCGTTGCGCTGCGGATCGTTGTTTGGTACGGGGTTCAGGAAAGGGTCAAGCAGGCTGCCGATGTCGATCAGCTCGCCGGTGTCAAAATTGTACTGGGGCAGACTGAGGATGGCGGGTTGGTCAGAAATCTGAGCCGCTTTGCAGAGTGTGCTCAAAGCATCAAGGTATAACTCCGCGTCGTTATTGAGCAACAGCAGGTATTGGCCTGTTGCTGCTGCCGCCATGCGATTGTTGGCGACACAAAAACCAACATTTTCGACGCTCTCAAGTAACTTAATTCCAGGGTGTTTTTCTCGGATGTGCTGTGCCGACCCATCCATTGAAGCATCGTCATGGACGATTATTTCAACAGGAAATCCGCTGTCTTGCGCCAGTACGGAGGCAATGCACGCATCGATAACGTCCATGCCATTGTAGTTGGCGATGCAGACCGAGACTGTCGGCGGGGCCTTCATGTTTGCCTTAGCCAGTCCCACATTTGGTGGATACCTTTGTCGAGGCTGGTTTCAGGTGTCCATAAAAGTCGAGCTTCCAAACGGTTCGTGTCGAGAACGACCGATTTAACGTCTATGCCTCGCGCGGGATGGTGAATGGTTTTCAGCCTGATGCCTGTAACCTGTTCAACGATGTCGTGAACCTCATTGATCGTATGTCCCTCGCCGCTGCCAAGGTTGTAGGTGCCGTTGTCGTGTGGCAGCACGAGCAGTCGTGCGCAAGCTTCGACAATGTCGTCGATGTAAATGAAGTCACGCACGTTCTCGCCGTCGCCCCAGACCTCTAGTGGCGTACCGTGCCGCACATGTTCAAGCATTGTGCGGATCAGCCCGAAGCCGCTTTTGAGTACCTGGCCAGGCCCGTAGGCGTTCGAGGGTCGCAGGATGGTGACCGCTTGTCCACGCGCCCGAAAGGCGTGCAGCATGGCTTCCATAGCAAGCTTGCCGGCGCCGTGGTAGGAAAGTGGCGCGGCCGGGTCGTCTTCATGCACGGGAAGTCGTTGCGGGTTGCCGTAGAGCGTGCCGCCTGACGAGAAAAAAATCAGGTGGCTCTTTGGGTAAGCCTGCAGCGCTTCCAGCAGGTGCAGGCTGGGCGTCAGATTATCGAGTTCGTGGGTGGGGTAATTGGCCGAATTGCCGGGGGTTGTGGCAGAGGCGACGTGAATGACTGTGCTGCACAGGGGCAGCGTTTGGGCCAGCAGTGTTGGATTGTCGAGTTGGCCTTGCAGGTAATGAGCCTTGCTCGTTACCTGTGGCACGTCAGATCCGATTACGTAGACTTGCCGGCCGTCTGCAGAGAACTTTTTTGTCAATGCGCTGCCAATAAATCCGCTACCGCCGAGCAGTAACACGCCATCGCGATTCATGCTTTGTGCTCCAGCAGGCTTTGGTAGGCAGCAGCATAGCGTCCTGCGCAGTCATCCCACGTGCCGACCGAATTTCTGATCCACTGGCGAGCCGCCTGGCCGGTTTGCAGATTGTGCGCGGGGTCTTCAAGCCAGTCCAGCCCTTGGCAAAGCTCGTCACGGCTGGCGGCAAGCCAGCCGGTTTGTTGATGCTGCACCATGTCGCGGTGCGCGGGCAGGTTGGAGGCAAGCACAGGTAGTCCTGCAGCCATTGCTTCGAGCATCACTTGTGGGCGCCCTTCGTCGTGACGGCTCAGTGTGATCAGGCCGCAGGCCAGCCGGAACCATCGTTGCAGGAGCTGCTCCGGGTGAGTCGAGCCGTGATATTGAACCCAGGGCGGCAGTTCAACTTGCTCTTGCATCGGGCCGAACAGGTGCAGTTGCCGCGTTTCGTTGAACAAGCCATCGCCCCAGGTGAATAGATCGCCGATCTTGTTTTTGGTTAGCCGGGTGATGGCCAGCCAATGGCGTGTTTTGTCCAACGGTCGATGGCGAATGACGTTAAACCATGGGTCATCGACGCCGAACGGAATCGGGCGGATTTCGGCCACGTCGCCAAATGCTTGCTCCAGCGCTGGCTGCATCCAGCCGGCGTTTGGCGCAAGAATGGCGCGCCGTTGGCGTAGCACAGAGCGTAGCAGGGTTTTCATGCCGGGCAGGCGCAGCAGGCCGAAATCGCTGCCGAGTACGGTGATCAATGCCGGAGTTGAGGTGCCCCAGAGCGGCAAAGCGTTTTGCAGCCAGTTAACGTGTGCTACGTCGGCTGGCTGACGGCGGTAGGCTCTGCCAAGACGTATCAGCAGCGTTAGTATTGTGCCCGCGGCCATTGCCCGGCGAGTTCGCAGCAGGTGCGCGATACCACCTTGTTGCGATAAACCTTCCAGCCAGAGAGCGTCGGTCGGCGTGCTGATGTTATTGACATCGTTGGGCAATTCACCGGGCGGTGCCCACAGTGATAGGGTCACATCGTCGCGTTTTGCCAGCGCAGCAGCCATATTGGCGATGAATCGCCCTCGCCAATCCTCCGCGCTCTCCGGGTAGGAGGTGCTGGTCATCAGTAATTGAATGCTTCTTCCCCCGGTTGTTTCAATTGAAGTCGGCGTTACTGGATCAAGGTCATCGAACAATTCTTGACTGCGCCACGGTCGAACGACATGGTGCGCATGCAACCCGCTGCTGCGGCTGATCGCTCAATCAGGCAATCCGCGAAATCGGCAGAGCTGGCACGATAAAGGCGAACAGCACGCCAAACTACATCCGCGTTCTCCACTTGAATTTCCTTGGTCTGTAACAGCGTTTCAAGAGCCGATACGACCTGGGTGCGCACGAGTTCAAATGAAGACGACAAGACCCACACCAACTCGGTGACGGCGACGAGCGGTACGAAGCCCGGTTCGTCAACGGAGAGCGACTCTATAAGCACTGACGCCAGTGCGGATTGCGTTACATCGTCCTGCATGATGTAGCGTACAAGGACGTTTGTGTCGAGGCCGATCATCGAGCAGAAGCGCCACGAGCGGAAATTACGGCGTTCATCTCCTCAATCGAGACGGTTTTGACTGTCTTGCCAAACATTCCTTTGAGGGCGGTTACTGAACGTGTCGCCGCGATGAGCTCATAGCGGCCGGATTCAACCTCTACGAACTCCACTCGATCTCCCGTGCCTACGTGCAGGGCTTCCCGAATTCGAGCGGGGATGGTGATCTGCCCTTTGCTGGTCACTGTCGCACTTGCCATAATCTCGGCTCCGTTCGCCTTACTTTAAAGTAAGGATTTGCCAATTGCAAGCGATTTCCTGAGTCCTATTTGTCCTCGGAATCGGTCGGCTCGATATCCTTGTAGTGCAGTGCGGAAACCTGTTCGGAAACAATGCCGATGAGGAAGGTGAGAATAGCCGAGATGAACAGCAGGGCGCTCATATTGGTAAAGCGACCAGCCGTCAGATAGGTGTAGAGGTAGTAGCAAAGCGCTGTCCAGAAGAAAGCCATGCTGATCGGTAGAAATAGCTTTTGGGGGGAGTAAAGAGTGCCGATCTTGATAATGATCATCAGGAAACGGACGCCATCCCGAATCGGCTGGATATGGCTTTTCCCCGTGATGCGCCGGGGGGTGTGGATGGGGTGGTAAGCGACGCTGAATCCGGCACGAAAAAAACTCATCGTGATCGTTGTTGGATAAGAAAAGCCATTCGGCAGCAGGTAAAGAAACTTGCGGAATTTGCTGGCTTTGACGATACGGAATCCCGATGTCAGGTCTTCGACCGGTTGCTGAACCATCCAGGTGGCGAAACGGCTGAACAGGTCGTTGGCGACGGCTCGATGAGCGCCGGCGTGCGAGCCGGACTGGCGTGCGCCAACGACCATGTCATAGCCCTCGGCAAATTTTCTCACGAGGGCCGGGATGTCCGGCGCCTTGTGCTGGCCATCCGCATCCATGAAAATCAGCACCTCGCCGGATGCTGCACGCGCCCCCGTCTTGATCGCGGCGCCGTTGCCCTTGGGGTATGGATGGCTTACCACTGTGACGCCGAGCGCCGCGCAGACAGCCACGGTGTCATCGCTGGAGCCATCGTTTACAACAATGACCTGCGTCGCCGGCGGGAGTTGCGCGAGCACTTCCGGCAACAGTTTTTTGAGCCCCTCCGCTTCGTTGCGCGCGGGGATGATCATCGAGTAGCGGTAGCGTGGGGCTTCAACGGGGGTTTGCATCGTGCTCCAGACGGTCCAGTTGCTTGCCAAGTTGATCAACAGTTGATTGATCGACGGGAGGAATGCGCAGTGTGGTCAGTCCGCTGAATTCTTGCCGGGCCGCCACCTTGTCGCGTGATCCAATGAGCAATTGTACAAGATTGATGCGCAATGGCACGCTGCCGGGATTGCTCTGAACGGCAGCTCTGGCGTACTCCAGCGCGAGAGGCGGTGAGCCGATTTTTGCTGCTGCGTAATCCATTGCTACGGCATAGATCATGCCGCGTATGCCGCCCACCGCCATCGGGTTGCCCAGTGCGGCCTTGAGCAAGGCATCGACTTCGGCATCATTCAGGCAAAGCCGGTTATTGACCAGCAACTCCGAGAGGCTGTGAATCAACAGGCTGTCGCCGGGCGGAAAGGGGTGCGTGGAGAAACGTTCGCGCAGTTGAATTTGCAGCATCGGGTTTTTCGGCTGATTGGCTAGGCAGTCCAGATAAAGCAGGCCGATCAATGGCGCCTTGCTTTTGATGTCGAGCTCACCAGCTCGCTGAAAATGAGATTGTGCCGTCTGATAGGCTAGGTCACTGCCACCATTGGCACTGAGGAAAGTATTCTTTAGTACAGCTAGCGCTGCTTCGTGATGGGCACGCATCGAGTTTGGGTGTGTAACCGCCTCCATCGTTGTGCGCCGGAACTCATCCCCCCACTGCTGCGCCCGCAGGCCCGTGATCAGGCCACAGAAAATGACGAAGCTGGCTGCCAGCGCAAGCCTTGTTGTTTGGTCTCGTAGCACTCGCGCCGGCGCGTTTGGGGCAAACACCAGCCCGGCCAGACAGATGAAAATACCTATCGACGCCAGATAATTCCGGTGTTCGTAGGCGATTTCCAGGGGCAGGATGCTTGATTCGAGCGTGTGTGCCGCGATAAACCAGAGCACCCCAAAGGTCAGCAATGGGTTCTGCTTGCGGCGGTAAATGGCGAAGGTCAGCGAGGCTACCCAGCCGGCGAGGGCCAAGAGTGTTGATGCTGGAGAGAGCAGGCCGCGGGAAATCGGGAAATCGTCATGATGCAGGGCAAAAAGATCCGGCCATGGCAGGAGCAATTGCAGGATGTAGAACCACAGCACCCTGGCCTCGGTCATCAAGCGCTCAAGCAGGCCAAAGTCACGGAACCGGTAGCCAGCGGTTAAAAACGCCCATTGTGCAACTAATACGCCAACAAGAACGACAGCTGCAATGATTGGCACCAGTCGGCGTGCTCTTGCAGGAAGCTGGCGCAATCCACCCAGTGCCAGCCACTCGCAAAGAAAGATAAAGAGCGGCAACAGGATGGCTGTTTCCTTGGCCAAAATGGCCACCGGCCAACACAGCAGCAAGCCCGCCGCGATTAATGCGTATCCCTTGCCACCACCCATTTTTCGGCCATGCAGGTAGAGGATGAGTGCGGCAAGCGAAAAGAAAGCCGACAGGCTCGTCATCCGTTGTACGACAAACAGGACGGGCGTCAGGTTGATTGGATGCAGCAGCCAGATGGCGGTGACCCAGACGGCAGCGAGCGCTGAGTTTTTACCGCCGGCAAGGCGCGGCCACAACTGCTGCACGAGGATGAAAATCAGCACGCCATTGGCCAGGTGAATCAGCAGATTGACGAGTTTGAAAGAAAACGGTGCAGCACCAAAAAAATGCAAATTCAGTGCAAAGCTGGCCATGCTCAGCGGGCGGCCGATGGGGCTGGCCTGGCCGTTTGCGCTGGCGGCCAGCAGGCTGGAAAAGGTGCCATCAAAAAGGCCAAGCGCCGGGTTGAGCAGGATATTGGCTTGGTCGTCGAACAGGAAATTGCCCGAAAGGCCGGGGTAGTACGTGAAGGCGGTAGCGGCAATCAGCGCCAGCAGGTAAAAAAACGGCTTGCCGAACAGTGTGGCTCTCAATGCATTTCGTCCTTGTTGGGGCGGTCAGCGCTGGCCGGCGAAGGGGGGGGGCGGCCGAAAATAGGTGCTGACGTCTTGCCCTATGGCGCTGGGTCAAGGAGCAGTGAATCGTTGGTAGGGAGCGACAAAACGAAAAGAGCGTTCCACACTGCTGTGGAACGCTCCCTGTATTGTTGCCCTGCAGACTGGCGCGAGACTAACGGCAGTTTGAAGGCTTGTATTTACCATCAATGGAGCCTGTGCAAACCCACTGAACGACCCCTGCGGCATCGCCCGTGCCGGTCAATATAATGGTGCCATTGCTAACCTTTGTTTCCGCAGTACTCGCAGTTGCTGTAATCGTCCCTGAGGTGGCGTTGGTATATGCGTACGCTGTGCTGGCGACAAATTTCGACACTTGTGACGTTAAGCCGGAAGAACCAGTGGCTGGAAAGTGGCCGAGGGTCTGGTAGGCTTCCGCAATGCTGGTTTTGCCGCCGGAGGCAGCCAGCACCACTTCGCTCACCTTGGCGCGCACTGTGTAGTCTGAATAAGCCGGCAACGCGACTGCCGCCAGAATGCCGATAATGGCTACGACGATCATCAGTTCGATCAGCGTAAAACCTTTTTGAATTTGCTTCATGATTTTGCTCCCGTTGAGGATGGAAAGTGAGAGTGTTTTTGCACTCCTGCGTGAGCAGAAGCGATTAGCGTGCCAGTAAGGAGTTTTTCAAAGGCGTTTAAATTTTGTGTCACAGTAACTCAGCCCGTGGGCGTATGCAGCAAGTGCTTTGGCCGTGCTGAGTGTCTTTCGACAATCGGGAAATAAGCGTTTCGAGCGGCGTGTTATTGAGGCGGCTTCGGTATGCCAGCACCAATCCAGCGGGTTTGTTGTGACCATTTCAGACTGTTGGTGACAAAATGCGTCAGTTTGCACTGGCGTGGCTGTGATCCGGCGCCTATGAAAATTGGGTGATCAGCCAATCTGACATTTGTTTTTCGTGCGCAGACGTAAATCCGGCCTCTTTGAAACGCCACTTGAAAGTGTTTCCGAGTTGTGCTTTCTGATAGATGTTCAGCTTGTTTTGCAACTTGAAGATGGCGATCTGGCTCGCCATCTTCTCTAATGCTACTTGTTGCTTTCTGGAAAAAGTTTTTTCGTCGATTTCGGCATCAATGGGCATTTTTTTGATATAAAAATCAGCCAGATGAATGCCAAATTCTTTTGCTTTGCCGGCATCTAGCCAAGCAAGTATCATGTTTTCCTCCCGGGAGGCTTAGTGAGACGACAGAATGAAATGCTCTCTGGACGCCAGGAGCGAGTCAAGTAAATCGGATTTTAACGTCTATTGCTAAAGGTTGCGAGATGGGCTTGTTAGGCCAGTTTTTTTCTGCTGACAGTGTGTGTAATTCAGGGGAAATTGAGCGTGATGCGTCACGCCTGATTGATGAGGGAAATGAATTCGAGGAGGCGGGACGGTTTGATGCGGCGATGCAATGTTATGAAACCGCTGTTCGCCTGTCACCAGACCTGGCGCGCGCCCATCTTAATCGCGGCAATATTCTGGTCATGACGGGCAATGTAGCTGAGGGGCTTGGCACCTATGCGACTGCACTTTCACTTGATCCAGCGTATGTTGCAGCGCACTTTAATATTGGGAATGCCTACGCGAATTTGGGTCGCAATGAAGAGGCGCTGGCAGCCTATAAGAAAGCGATTGAGTTAAAACCGGATTTCGCTGATGCCGAGGTGGCGCTAGGTAACGTATTTGAAGAAATGGGTCTGTTTGATCTTGCGATCGAACATTATCGAAGGGCATTGCTGATCAAACCAGATTATGCCGAGGTGCACCTTAATCTCGGTAATGCACTCAAGGCGCTCGGTTGCTTAAGTGATGCGCTGGCTAGTTGTCGACGGGCTTTGGAAATCAATCCCAATTTTGCCGAAGCACTTATTTGTCTGGGCAGTATCTTGCATGGCCTGAAGCGCCGGGAGGAGGCGGTCGAGAGTTATCGTCGTGCGGTGGCGATCAGGCCTGATCTGGCCGAAGCGCACAACACGCTAGGTACCCTTCTGAAAGAGCTTGGACAGTTCGATGATGCCATCGCGAGCTATCGTCGAGCACTTGAAATTGCGCCCGACTCAGCGGCTACGCACAATCGGCTTGGGTATGCGCTGAAAGATCTGGCACGATTTGATGAGGCGGTAGTGTGCTTTGGCAACGCGTTGAAGATAAACCCCAACTTGGTTGCAGCGCACAACAATCTGGGCCATGCGTTCCAGGTACTTGGAAAATTTGAGGCGGCCATCGCGAGCTATCGTCGAGCGCTGGAGATTGATCCCGGGTTTGTTGAAGCACGGAGTAATTTGGGGAATGTTTTCAAGGATCTTGGACAGCTTGATGCGGCACTGGATTGTTACCGTCAGGCGTTGGAGATCAAGCCTGATTTTCCCGAAGTGCTCAGTAATTTGGGGAGCGCATTGCATGATTCCGGCAGATTTGATGAGGCGGTGGAGAGCTTCAGTCGGGCATTGCAAATTGATCCGGACTTGGCCATGACCCATAATAATTTGGGGGTGGCTTTCAAGGAACTTGGGCTGCTGGATGAGGCGGTAGCGTCTATCTCTCGTGCGCTGGCGATTGATCCTGATTTTGTTGATGCGCATCGCAACCGGCTTTTCGTCCGAAATTACCTGGCGGATCAACCCGCGCCGTTGTTGTTGTCCGAGGCGCAGGTCTATGGTGACGTGGTAATGCGAAAAGCGCGCCCGTATTTGCACTGGAACAATCTTCCAGTACGCGATCGACGGCTGTGTGTCGGCTTGGTATCTGGTGATTTATGCAATCATCCCGTGGGCTATTTTTTGGAGAGTGTGCTTTCTGCATTGGTCGGCCGCGACAAAAATCGGGTGGAATTTGTTGCTTATTCAAGCCATGTGAGCGTCGATGTGGTGAGTGAAAGGATCAAGGCATGCTGTCGCACGTGGCATTCGGTCGTGGGCTTGTCAGACGCGCAACTTGCCAGGCAAATACGCGATGATGGCGTTGACGTTCTGATCGATCTCTCGGGGCACACGGCATACAGCCGCTTGCCTATGTTTGCATGGAAACCAGCGCCGGTGCAGGTTAGTTGGCTCGGGTATTTTGCGACCACTGGCGTTGCGGCAATGGATTACTTTATTGCCGACCCATGGACGTTGCCGGATAGGGAGGAGCAATTTTTTACCGAAAAAATATGGTACCTGCCAGAAACGCGTTTG